>JABSRG010000034.1 GCA_013215165.1 Opitutales bacterium
TAGCTGCCTTCATTGGTTTCGATTTCGTGTATGAAATGACAACCTATTTCAGGACGACACATCGTTGTCGTGATCGTTGTCGTTGTCGTAATCGAGACACAGTGGTTCACGAATTGAATTAAATTTGGGGTCTGAAGTAGATTTCTTTGGACTCTAGGATTTCAGGTTTTTCGACAACGACAACGACAACGACAACGACAACGACAACGACAACGACAACGACAGCGATAGCGATGGGCTTGTAGTTTTTCTTTGGTTGTGACTGTTTTTCTCAAATGAGCCCGATTGATATCATAATCGTCTCCGGATACCTACTGACCGTTGTAGGAGTCGGGGTGTATGCCGGCCGGCGGGATCGGACTTCCGATGAGTTTTTTGTCGCGGGGCGGCAGGTGCCGTGGTGGGCGGTGTTGGGCTCGCTGGTGGCGACTGAGGTCAGCGCGGCGACGTTCTTGGCCGTGCCGGGCGTTGGGTTCTCTGAGAACATGAATTATCTCCAGATGGGGATAGGCTCGATCTTAGCCCGTTTCTTTGTGGCGGGTGTCTTTGTTGCGGCATTTTATCGAGCAGGGTGTGTGAGTATCTATGAATTTCTTGGTCAACGTTTTGGGCCATTGAGCCAGAAAACGGGATCGTTTTTATTTTTACTCACTCGTTTGTTAGCATCGGGAGTGCGACTCATGATTGCTGCGAGTGGGCTGAGTATCATTTTGGGTATTCCGTTGGAGTGGAGTATCCCAGGTTTTGTCTTACTGGCGCTCATTTATACTGGGGCTGGTGGCATCCGGGCCGTGATTTGGACAGACTGCATTCAGGCGATTGTCTTTATTTCGGCGGGCTTTGCTGTACTGACCTATTTGCTCAACACGGTGGGCTGGGAGGCGTTTTCGAGTATCGCCTCAGAAGCCGGTCGCTTTGAGATACTGCGTTTTACTCCTGTCGAAGAAGGGTTCGCAGCCTGGTTCAGTCATGCCAATGTCCTCTGGCTGGCATTGGGTTTTGGTTTTATCCAGACCACAGCTGCTTTGGGTACGGACCAGGATTTGACTCAGCGCCTTTTGGCTGCTCGGAGTGCACAGCAGGCGCAGCGCAGCTTGATACTCAGCGGTTTTATTGCAATGCCGATTGCAGCGTTGTTCCTCATGGTAGGCATTGGACTCTTCGCGTATGCTCAGACTGCCGAAGTCCAGGCATTGCTAGCACTCGAAGGGGGGAATGATGCATTCCCAACCTTCATTTCTGAACTCGCTCCAGCTGGGCTCAGAGGTTTGTTATTGGCGGGTGTTTTAGCTGCAGCCATGTCGAGCTTGGATTCGGCAATGGCTGCGCTGAGTTCTTCCGCGATTAAGGACTTCATTGAACCATTTAGAAAGGAAGGGCCAAATGCTGCGCCAATCCGGTTATCAAGAGCTATGACTCTAGTCTTCGCCCTTTTTCTTGGTTTGATTGCTTGGTTATTAGGTGAGACAGGGGAGGAGTTTCTCTGGCTGGCTTTTCAGGTCAGTAGCGTGACCTACGGTGCTCTGCTTGGCTTATTCCTCCTCGGTGTCAGTAAACAAGGGTCGGCGATGGACCGGGGTAATATGATCGCTGCCTGTATCGCCGTGCTGCTAACAGGGACTTTCCTGGTGTTGATCAAGGTTGAGGTCATTGGCCTGGCCTGGACCTGGTTGATCGTCATCGGCACCGGGACGACCTATTTTTTGGCTTCTCTCTTTGCGTTTTTGTCCAAAAAAGAGCGGCTTGATCCTTGAAGGTGCTTTGTGTAATCCTGGTAATTTATGGGACACGTTTACGCTGAAATCGAATTATCGAATCCACGGCAGGATGCTTTAAGTCCTGTAATCGTGAATGCGTTGGCAGATACGGGTGCGCTCACTCTGTGTATTCCCGAGCATGTTGCGATACAGTTGGAATTACAGCAGGAGTCGTTGCGAGAAGTTACCGTTGCAGACGGCCGCAGAAAGAGTGTGCCCTATGTGGGGCCAATCAGGGTGTCACTATTGGGGCGATCTTGTTTCGTAGGTGCTTTGGTGCTGGGCGACGAAACTCTTTTAGGCGCGGTTCCTATGGAAGATATGGACTTGATTGTGAATCCAGGTAGGCGATCCATTACAGTCGACCCAAAGAGTCCAAATATTCCCCATGCGAAGGTAAAATAGTGGTTTGTTGCTGCGCGTATGATGCTTTTGCCCCAACCCCAGAAAGTATTGATTTGGCAGGGTTATTGTAAGTTAAATGAGCCAGAATGTCAGACAGACATTTCATCGAAGAAACTTAGACCGGAAGCTTACCGTCTCGAGATCACTGAGTCGGCTATTGTCATTGAAGCCGGAGATGCTGCCGGATTGTTCTATGGCCGACAGACTTTGTCTCAGATTCAGAAGCAATATCCTGAGGCTTTGCCCTGCCTGGTGATTGAAGACGCACCGGCTTTTAAGGAGCGAGGATATATGCTGGATGTCAGTCGTTGTCGGGTGCCTACGATGGCGACGATGCGCCACTTCATCGATTTGTTATCTAGCTTTAAATATAACCAGCTTCAGCTCTACACTGAACACACCTTTGCCTATGTGGGACATGAAGCTGTGTGGCGTGATAGCAGTCCCTTTACTGCTGAAGAGATTCATGAATTAGATGCGTATTGTCGCGATCGCTTTATTGAGTTGGTGCCTAATCAGAATTCCTTCGGGCATTTTGAACGTTGGTTGAAGCACCCGGAGTATCACCATTTGGCCGAATGTCCTGAGGGCTTTGTACATCCGATCAGTCGGGTTAAAAAGACGGTGGGGAGCACGCTTTGCCCGACACCCGAGTCTCTGGATCTAGTGCGCGGGCTCTATGATCAATTGATGCCTTGCTTTTCGAGTGGAAAATTCAATGTGGGTTGCGATGAGCCTTGGGAATTGGGGCAAGGGAAGAGCCGTCGATTGTTCCCTGGCAAGTCGCGCGCCGATCTATTTTTTGGTTTTCTTAAACAAATTGGTGGGGAAACACAAAGGCGCGGTAAGGAAATGTATTTCTGGGCTGATGCAGCGTTGGAGCATCCCGATCGCCTGGATGAGATACCGGAGAATGCAGTTGCTGTTCTGTGGGGCTATGAGGCCGATCATCCGTTTGACGAACAATGCGGCTGTTTGCGCGAAGCCGGGATACCTTTTGTGGTAGCTCCGGGTGATAGCACCTGGCTGAGCTATACCGGTCGCTATGGCCTGGCTGAACAGAACATTCCGCAAGCGGCTGATGCTGCCATGAAGCATGGCGCTCGTGGTCTGTTGCTGACCCACTGGGGTGATCAAGGCCATGCTCAGCCCTGGCCGACGCTGCTTCCCGGTCTTGTTTTAGGAGCCGGTCGATTTTGGAATTCAGAGGTTAGCGTAGATGTGGTGGCAGCGCTCGATCAATTTGTGTTCGAAGATACGGCGGGGGTGCTGGGTTCGTGGCTCTGTGATATCGGACGCTTGGATGAACGCCTAGGAACGCGTCGGTTCAATCGCAGTTTGCTCTACTCAAGACTGCGCGAATCACCGTTTTCGAATGATTTGGAGGAACTGGGTATTCGTTTAGATCTATCTACTTTTAGGGAAGAGCTGAGCCGTTTGGACGCCGACTTAGAATCCATCGATTTGCGCTGCCAGGATGCGGAGAAAATTATGGAGGAGCTTGGGCTGATTTTGGCTCTGCTCGGAAGCAAGCATGCCGATGCCTCGCTGAGGGAACGGTACGCGAGAGTCTGGTTCCGACGCTTTCGGGACGGTGGGCTGGCAGAAAGTATGGATGGGTTTCTCTAGGACACCCTGCCTTTCAATTGACGGAAACTGTTTGGGAGATACGAGCGGCGGCGACAAAGCACCGCCCCCAAGAAAGTTTGAGGCGATTGTCGGGTATGCTCCGTGGTGACTTGGAATTGGCGGATTATGCTTAATGACAGGTGGGGCGCGCTTTGTCGTGCCCCATTGTTAAAGCCAAGATCACGTGAGGGGAGAATCTCCGCAAAGAAACAAAATATTAACTCTAGTTATTTTGACAATCTAGATCATCTAGCTATTTTAGAAAGATGGCTTGGAAATTAGCGGATGCAAAAAATCGTTTCAGTGAGGTCGTTCGTTTGGCTTTAGAAGACAAACCGCAGGAGGTTCAGCGGCGCGATGCTGCGGTGGTTGTGATTTCGAAGAAAAGTTATTTAGAACTCAGCGGAAAGCGGACGGATTTTAAGGAGTTTCTTCTCAGCTGCCCGTCGCTCGACGAGGTTGATTTATCACGTTCTCCTGATCTTCCGCGAGACGTTGAACTATGAGGTATCTTCTCGACACTTGCTTCTTGTCAGAGTTGCGCCGTCCGCATCCAGATCTGGGAGTTCTGGAGTTTTTTGAAGGTGTATCACCGGAACTCTTGTTCGTCAGTATTATCACTCTGGGTGAGATTCAGCGGGGCATTGAGTTGTTGGATGAAGGCAGAAAGAAGCGATCGTTGCATCTGTGGCTGGGTCAGCTTGAAGAGTCATACGGTGCAAATATCGTAACCGCCGACGCTGAAACTGCACGTATCTGGGGTGTGGTTACCGCAAATTGTCAGAAAGGTGGCCGCCCAATTAATGTGAGCGATGGTTGGATGGCGGCGATTGCTTTGCAGCATGGGTTTCACCTTGTGACTCGCAATGTGAAGGATTTTGAGATGGCTGGCCCGCGCTTAGATAATCCGTGGCGAGGACCTTGAAGATTTATGATATGAAGAAGATTAATGCATCAGATATACCGCGAGCAGATTTTAAATCTCCGAAGGGTATTTTTGAACTGAAACGACAGCACCTGTCTTTGGCATTAGGAGGGGTCAAGGATCAGGGGACTTTTGGAGGGGGGCATCCCTTTGATGTTGAGTTGTCTGAATTGCCTCCGGGCAAGAAAAACTATCCGCTTCATGCGCACGCGGCCCAATGGGAGTATTACATTTTTTTGTCGGGGAGTGGTGTCATGTGGAACGAATCTGATGAGCCCACTGAAGTGATTGCAGGCGACCATTTGATTTGCCCGCCCGGTGATGCGCACCAGTTGGAAAATACGGGCGATACTCCGCTCCAGTATTTTGTTATCGCTGACCATCACCCGGCGGACGTCACTCGCTACCCTAAAACGGGTAAGCGTCACATTAAGCCCGAGTTTCGCGTCGTGCAGACTGAAGATGTCGACTATTTTGAGGGCGAGGAGTAAGGGGACTGGTCAATGTATTATATTTGGGATTACGCATATGTGTCGGGTAGCAATCATCGGTAATGTCGGGGGAGGCAAATCGACCCTGTGTCGTGGGCTAGCCCAGTCGAAGCGGCTTCCACTCACTACTGTGGATAAACTGCAGTGGCGGCCGGGATGGACGCTGACCCCTCGCGAGGCTCTAGACTCGGCGCTGGATGCGATTCAGGAGAAGGATCTTTGGATTATTGACGGCTGGGGGTCATGGCGCTCAATTGAGCTGCGTTTCGAAAGGGCGGATACCATTATCTTTGTGGATCATGCGGTATGGGTTCACTTCTGGTTTGCGGCTAAACGACAGCTCAAGGCTTTCATTGCTCCAGATCGGGTCGATACTCCAAAGGGCTGCGACTTGTCCAAGGTAACGCGGGAGATATTCGAGATGATCTGGAGAATCCACACCCAGATGCGAGATCGCTTGTTAAGCCTAATTGATGCTCACCGAGGCAATAAAGCCATCTATCACATCCGTTCTCCTAGAGAGCTCAGACGCTTTGTTAGGGAGCATTGTTGATTCAAATATTAAGAACCGGTGAAACTACTTCTAGTATTTTTGGCCGCGGAAGACGCAGAATTGCACAGAAAAATTTAGAGCTACTGTCTCCCTGACCCTTGTGCGCTTAGGACTAGGTCCTTTAAGGGGTGTGATTTCGATCGCTGTCAGCAGCCTATGTTAGTAGAGAACTTCTATCGGTAATATATAGCTTTTGGATTGCATTTGTCCCTTAGAGAATCCGGTAGTCGACTGTGCGGCGCTTTCGGCGAAAACGCCCTACCTGAAACGGCATCTGGATCGGTAGGGCCGCCTCGCTGAGGGGGCCGAATGCCAGACGCGAGATCAACCCAAAGAGGGGATTTCTGTCGTCATGTATTTCGCAATGAGAGAGTGTTTTGAACAGTCGAAATCACACCCCTCTTTAAGAACTACGGTTATCTAGCTTTGACTTTTTCCGGACTTCGCAGCTGATTCGCGCCATGCGTGGAGCACTCTTTCTGCTGTTATTGTTAGTAGGTTTAGCTACTTATATCATTGGATATCGTCATTATGACCGGAAGGGGCTGCTGAGCTTTGCGGAATCTGTGGAGGCTAAATGTTTAGCGGGTCAGGACGAGCATGTGCGCATGGCAAATTATGCTTCTGAAATCAATTTGGGCGAAACCATTCCTATGGACAAAGCCCTCAAAGACATTGCGCGTCTTTTCGAACTACATGATGAGTCTGTCGAACTCGTGAATGCCTCTACTTTTCCGAAGAAAAACGGATCCCGGGAATATGAACTGGCTGTGGAACGTTTGCTCATCCTGGAGAGTGTCTTGCTCGATTTGTATGCCGAGCTTCTCGACTCGATAGATGAGCCGGCTTACCGGCGCGTATTGGGGTTTCGTGTGGCATCGACGACCGAGGAATATTTTGACGCTTTAGAAACCTCGATCGAAGCTCAGCAGGCTATGCTCCGTTGGAACCGGGCCATCAAGTGATCATTTAGCTGTAGTCAAAGACTCCAAACCCGGCTGGAACAGGCTTTGCCGAAGAATTTTGCGGTCATTTTATTGATAGGTGTGCTTCAGCCTACTCCCAGACGATTTTCTTAGATCGTTTGAGTTCGACTGGATTTTTCATGAACCAGGCTTGGGCGAATTCTTTTCCACTTCCTTGGCGGGTGTAATAGGTCCTTCCTGGACTGACATACTGATTCCAGAATTTCTGGAATATTTGAACATCGGCTTTTTTCCTGGAGCAGGAAAAAGGTACTGGATGGCATGCGATCGTATCGAAAGGCACCATCTTTTTTCCCAGTATTTGAGCGAGGCTGAGGCCTGTTAATTCAACTGAAATCTGCTGACGCTCTATAATGTATTTGTTGTTTTGATAGGGCCCGAGGACTTCGTAAAGGGATTCGGAGAATACCTTCGACTCTGCCTCAGTGCTACCATGCAGCACGATACGATAAAACCCATTTTTACGCTCCAGTAACTCAATGGCTTCACATGTTATATCGCGGCTAATCTGATCCAGTTCCCTGAGCGTAGCGAGTAAAGCATAGGCAAAACTTAGTATGGTTTTATGAGACTTGTTTCCCTGTCGCTCTGCTTCCTCCAAGTGGTGGCGGGCTTCTTTTTGTCGTTGCTGATGGCAAAGTATGATTGCTGAGGCTGATCCTAGCGCAGATATTGCAAGGGTCATTGAGTTTTGAAGTGTCCAAAAAAGCAAGGCACCCGGTAGGGTGCCAGCAATCGACGTTAACAGCTGTATGAGGCGGTATTGTGGGCGGCTCTCTTCTAGGTTAATTTTTACTTCTTCAATCCACGTATATTGGCTGCGAGTCGACTGAGCCGGTCTGACAGACTCAGGTTGGATCTCTAAGCAGTGCATATCAGTATTGCGATAAGGGGTGCCTACTTTCCAAAGTTCTCTGGCTATGTCGCGTTGGCTCGCGCGATCCAGCATTTCGCTATTCAGCTCCGTAGTGATTGGGGCGATTTGGGTGTGTCGTCCTTTTCCTAATAGCGGGTGAATATGCCCAAGCCCTTTTTCGATAACTCCATCATCGCTTACGCCATAGAATTGCGCGTGTTTGGCCTCGAGGCGATGCAGGTCATGTAGTCCAAAGCCTGTTCCTGGCGCGATCGTCACGATATCCCAGTTATTGGCGCATTTAGTGAGCATTTGCGGGTCTTTACGGATTGATCGTCCGCGGATTTGGTTGACGCTCACAAAGGCAGAGATCGCGGTCAGGTCGACTAGAGTATTTAAGGATTGTGAGTCCCAACCCTCTCCCAGCAGGCTGCGCGTGCTGATCAGCAATCGAGATAGGCCGCTTTCGAAAATTTCGGTGATAAGGCTTACTCGAATACGTGTATTCCAGTCGGGACCGTTTCCTGATACTCGAAAATAACCTTGTTCCGGTTCTGATATGAGTTCGAATTTGAGCGCACGCCGTTTGCGGTATGCTGCCGCGAGGGCTATAAATGGCTCTAGGAAATCGTCATCGATTAAAAGGGAGCGTCCAGTGATCATTATTGGATCGAGCTGGTCGACGTCATCGCAGTGTGTCACGGCATCCATAACATCGATCGCGGTGATGCCGTCACATCCTTCTCGTCCGAATTCGTAGTCTACGAGGACTAAAGCGCGCATGCTGTCCATCTGGTAACCTAATTCTTGACGGAGTATTTCCTGAAGCCCGACTAATTTGCTTCTGGATAAGGTAAGGGCGCGCGCAGTGCCAGAATTCGTAGACTGATAGTTTGAACGGGAGAATCGAAAACCCAGGCGGCCCATCACGTCATCTAAATTCTGAATGAGATCCTTAACCGTCCCCTTAAGGGGTTCGAGATGGTACTTTCTGAAGTCGGCTAATACCAGAGCTAGATCATCAGTGTCGCACGGCGATGCCATCTCATCTATCCAAATGGCGTTGATTGGGGGTTCGAGCTTCGCGCGTTTGAGGTACCGAACATAAGCAATCGCCGCGTCGGGGTGCTTGCGCATCCAATCCGGGAATGGCAGAATCTCTCCTCGATATTTTGATTGATCGAGACAGTCGTAGATCCAATTTGCCAATCGCTGCCGCGGATATTCTGGAGTCTCGAGCTGATTTAGCAAAGTATTCAGCTCTTGATCAGCCGCTTCAAGCTGGTCCAACTCGTCTTCTCCGGGATGTGTGAAATAGACTAAATCTTGGTAGGGGGCCAGGTCTCCCTGTCTTACCACCGCAGGAAGGGGTATTTCTTTTCTGACTGGCCCAGCAATACGCAGGTAGCGATTGAGCGCCTTGGGGGCGACCTCTATAGGTGGTGTCGCTGTGAGAGAGATGATGAAAGGGTCGTCAAGTTGCTCTATTATGTGTTCGATCACTTCTCCCCAAAAGCCGGTGATGTGGTGGCACTCGTCCAACACCAAAACACGGTAATTCCCAGCAATGAGTTGATCTATAGTGGCTTGTGCATTCTCGTGATTTCCATTCGATTTGAGATCGCGTATAGCTACCGATTGGTAAGTAAGGGAAAGAAAAGTCGCGCCTGAGTTAGCTACTGGACTCATCCAAGAGTCGTCTAGTGCTGTTGAGTTGATGTGGTCAGTCGATTCTTCGAAACGCTTAACCCATTGAGCTTGAATAGCATTGTTGGGAGAAAATATGACTCCTTTCGATCGAGTGAGAAAAAGGGCCGCTAAACCAATGATCGTCTTGCCTGAACCGGGTGGGGCGATGAGATGATATTTCTTCGAGCCCTTTTGTATCGAATCAGCAATTTCATCCAGAACCTGCTGCTGGTAAGGTCGGAGAGAAAATATTAAATCACGTTGATGGTCGAGTGGGCGCTGCATGCACTTTCTTGGACTTCGATGGCTTTATTTTTCCGTAAATGCCAGGTCGGAAAAGGACAATAAACATCGTGTTTGTATCGGAGGCGAGCTCCCCAACAAGGCTGGACGATTACAATAAAGACATTTGGTGAAAGTCGACGTGGTTATAATCATGCTCGGTTCAAGCAGACTGCAGTTAAAAAATTGACTTTGTCAGACATTTGTCAGACAAATCATCCATGATCTCCTTTATTTCGACTCGCGAACTCTCTCGGCAACCCGGAAAAGTGATGGCGAAAGTTTCCGAAGAAGGTCCTCAAATTATCACTCAGAATGGGACTCCAACGGCTTACTTAGTCCCTACCAGCGGTCGAGGAATCGAAGAAGATTTAGATATACTGCGGCGACTGTTGCTGGGGCGGTCCTTAGACGCGATGCAGGCTGACGCTGCACGTTCCGGGGCTTCAGCGCTTACGATGGAAGATATCATTGGTGAGACTTCATCCGTTCGGTCTGAACGGCAAGCTGATGATTTGGCCGGCAGCTAGGAATGAGCGCACCAAGCTGGGTGATCGATACCAAAGTGCTTGTCTCGGCTGCTCTGTCTGCTGGGGGAAACTGCGATGCGATCGTCCGAGCAGCCGTCAATGGCCGGATACGACTCATGTGGTCTGCTCCCATACTCTCTGAGTATCGTGCCGTACTTCTGCGGCCTAAATTTCGATTTCAACCGCAGCAGGTTGCTTCCTTGTTAGAGTTGTTTGGACCTGTAGATCAAGTGAGTCCGATTAGCGTAAAAGTACGCATGCCGGATCCAGACGATTTGGCATTTCTTGAGGCAGCAAACGCGACAACTGATAAAATATTGGTGACTGGGAATCTGGCTCACTTTCCCGACGATTTATGCAGGCCGGTTTGTGTGCTTTCGCCGGCGCAGGCGGTTGAGCGACTCGCCGAGATGTGACCGCAGCTAAATGCTCTGGAGGGCGGCGCTTGGTCGTAGCCGGTTGTGTTTCTAAAAAACTAATCCGGCAATTTTAGAGCACAAAGCCCCTAACCCGGCTGGAACAGGCTTTGCTTGCCGCCTCATTATGAAGAATTTTGCGGTCAGTTTATTGATAGGTGTGCTTGGGCTGACGTGTGCGTGGGCAGACGAACCTGAGTTTCCGGAGACGGTTCAAAAGAGTTATAAGGTGGGCGTCCCGATGCGGGATGGTGTCGAGCTGGCCACCGATATTTATCTCCCTGATGCCTCGGGCGGACCGTTTCCGACGTTGTTTGTGCGTGATATTTATGGCAATGGCGGTCAGGCGGTGCGGCAGCGTTATGCGCGGCTTGCGACGGCTAATGGCTATGCGTTTGTCTATCAGATTTGTCGGGGGCGCTACGATTCAGGCGGCGAGTGGTACCCTTATTTCGCCGAACAAAACGATGGGGATGATGCCATCAAATGGATCGCGAAGCAGCCTTGGAGCGATGGGCAAGTTGGTATGTTTGGCAGCAGTTACTTGGCCTCGGTGCAATGGTTGGCTGCGCTGAATGATAATCCGGCACTGGTAGCCATTGCACCAGCGGTCAGCCCTGGAAATTATTATCGGGATGTGGCTTACCCTGGGGGGGCTTTCTCTCTGTTGAGCCGAGCGAGTTGGGGGATCGGTCTGGTAGGAGCCCGTACCAACCAAACATACCCGGTAGACTGGATCGGGGGCGTGGATCATCTACCCCTCAAAACGCTTGATCAGGCTCTGGGCTTCGATGTGCGCCACTTCCGAGATTGGCTCGACCATCCGAGTTATGACAGCTACTGGCGTCCGCTGAACCTTGAGGCACGTGCGCCGGAGATGTCGGTTCCGGCCCTAAATATCGGGGGCTGGTATGATGCGTTTTTGCGGAGCACGGTGGGGAGCTATGTCACCATGACTGAGGAAGCGCGCACTGAGGAGGCGCGGCAAAATCAGCGCCTCGTGATTGGTCCATGGCCGCATGGCTGGAATCGCTCGAGCACCACGGGCGATTTGGATTTCGGCGAAGAGGCGATCATCGATTGGGATGCGCTACACCTAGAGTGGTTTGCGCATTGGATGAAGGGTGAGCCGCTTCCTGAGGAGCCGCCGATTCGTATTTTTGTCATGGGCGACAACACCTGGCGATATGAACATGAGTGGCCGCTGGCTCGGACGAAATATACGAACTACTATTTTCATCCAGACGGTAGCCTGTCTTCAGAGATGCCTGAGGCAGCTGGAGAGGTGTTTATGGGCTATACCTACGATCCAAACGATCCCGTGCCAACCCTGGGAGGAAACATCATGCGCTCGGAGGTGCGTGGACCTCGGGATCAGCGTGTGTTGGATGACCGGACCGATATCCTACGTTTTGTTACGGAATCCTTTGAAACGAAGATGGAGATCACGGGACCATTGGTTGCAAAGCTTCATGCATCTACAGATGGGCCGGATACCGATTTTATGGTGAAGCTAGTCGTGGTCAGGCCAGACGGTTTCAGCTTTAACCTGGTCGATGGAGTCATCCGTGCGCGCTATCGCGAGGGCTTCGATACACCCAAGCTCGTCGAGCCCGGGGCAATTTTGGAATACACCATCGATGTGTGGGCCACGAGTTATGTCCTGCAACCGGGCGAGCGCCTGCGGGTTGACATCACCAGCAGTAATTTTCCACGCTTAAATCGGAATCCCAATACGGGTGCACCTTTTGGTGAAACTACGGAACTCCGGGTGGCCGACCAGAAGATATTTGCCAGCCAGATGTATCCGAGCCATATCGTGCTGCCAGTGATCCCTGCGGAGTAGGACTTTTCTACCTGGGAATGCCAAGCTGGGGCTTGGCGTTCCCAGGTGTCTTTATTACTCTTTAGACCTAAATAGCTTCAGCTCAGCTCCTCAGCCAAGGCTTCCGGGTCGATGGTCGGCACCGTGCAATGCGTGCCGATGCAGAGTTGAAAACCATCGGACTGATTGGGATCTTCGGAGGGTAAAAAATAAGCGCGGCGCCAGGGTTTTTCGCCGAGTAGTTCGATCAGTGTCGGCTGAACCGTTTCGGTGCCATTCATGCGGATAACGGCGACCCCCATGAGGTCGCTGACGATGGCCGACATGGCGTGAGCGGCAGAGCTGGAGACGTGGGCGATGAGCGCCGGGGCGACTTCGACGAGGCGTTCGAGCTCTGCGCGGTATTTCCCATCGCCGGTGAGCGCGTGGAGACTGGAGAAAATGTGCATGAGCGCCCCGTTGCTCGATGGGATGGCATTGTCGTGCCATTCCTTTTTGCGGACAGCCAGATCGGTTTGGTCTTGGCTAGTGAAGAAATAGCCTGCCTTTTCGCTATCGCTGAAGTGGTGTATGGCGTAGTCGGTGATGGCTTGAGCCCGATCTATCCAAGGCTGTGCCGCGCCGGGGCGATAGAGCTCGATACGCGATGCGATAGAGAGAAATGCTTCCGCCGTGTAGGTGTAATCCTGGAGGGTGCCCGGTTCGTCAGAGCGTCCTTCGGGGTAGGCGACGCGATACACTGCGCCATCTTCTCCGGTCATTTCTGCCCAAATCCAGGAGGCCGTGTTGACAGCCAGCTCAACCCACGGCCAATGGTTGAGAGCAAACCCAGCCTCTGCGATACCGCGTGCCAATAGGGCATTCCAAGAGGTGAGGCGCTTGGTGTCGCAGCCCGGACGCACGCGTTGTTCGCGGGCTGCGAGGAGCTGTTCTCTGACATCGGCGAGGGATTGGCGTTTTTGGATATCGTTTGTGGCCAGGGCTGGGTTTGAGAGCCCATCTTCGAATGTGCCGGACGAAGTGATGTGGTAGATTTTGCAAAACTCTTTGGCGTCGTCCTCACCCAAGACGGCCTTCACCTGCTCGGGTGTCCAGCAGTAGAAAATACCTTCTTTGCCCTCAGAATCTGCACCCAGGCTGGCGTAAAAACCGCCTGCATCGCAGCGCATCTCGCGATTGAGCCAGGTGATGGTTTCGGAGAGGACTAAGGGGTAAAGTGCGTCCTGATAGCGGAGGAATGCTTTGGCGTATGCATCGAGGAGCAGACCGTTGTCGTAGCCCATTTTCTCGAAGTGGGGAATGAGCCAAAACTTGTCTACACTGTAGCGGCAAAACCCGCCTCCGACTTGGTCGAAGATGCCGCCGTGGGCCATGCCGTGGAGCGTGGTATTGACCACTTGATCGATGCGTTCTGCCAGCTGGGAGTCCTGCTCACATTTGCGGGTCGCCCGCACTGCCATCAGAAAATCTATGGTCATGGACGGCGGAAACTTAGGCGCCCCGCCGAAGCCACCGTATTCATCGTCGTGGGTTTCGGCGATGTGTTGAGCTGCATCAAAGAGGATTTGTGGGTCGAAAGACTTGGCCTGACGCACGTAGGCATCGTTTTGGTGGCTGATATTTTTGAGGATGTTGGCCCCATTTTCCTCACAGTCTTTGCGCGACTTTTTGAAGTGTTCGGAGATCCGCATCAGGAGCTGAGGCCAAGGAATGATTTGGCCGCCTCGGCGGTCGTCGGGTGGGAAGTAGGTGCCGCCAAAAAAGGGCCGCCTGTCGGGGAGGCAGAAGGCGTTGAGGGGCCAGCCTCCGCTTTGGGTGATCATGGTCACTGCATCCATGTAGATTTGATCGACTTCAGGATGCTCTTCGCGGTCTACCTTGATGTTGACGAAGTGTTTATTCATCAAGCCGGCGATATACTCGTCTTCAAAAGATTCGTGCGCCATGACGTGGCACCAGTGGCAAGCGGAATACCCTATCGATATCAGCACGGGCACGTCACGTTTCTTTGCCTCCTCAAAGGCCTCAGGACACCACGGCCACCAGTCCACCGGATTGTCGGCATGTTGTTTCAGGTAAAGACTTTTGGTGTCCTTCAGTCGGTTTGGCATAGACTTTATGCAAGTGATGAATGCCCCAACCGCAAGCGGGGGCTGCATGAGGAGGCATGAAATACTATTTACCCTGGGCGATGTTCTTCTTTCTCTCGGAGTCTATTTACAACCAGCTATGCCACTAAAAATTATTGTCGTCGGGTCTGGAGGGCGCGAGCACGCCCTGGTCGAGGCCTGTTTGAAGAGTTCTGAAGTCGCCACTGTTGTCGCTTTGCCGGGGAATGGCGGCATGCGTCAGGTGGTGGAGTGTGTGGATATCTCGGTTACGGATATCGATGCGATCGTTGACTATGCCAAAGGGTTTGCGGCTGATCTTGTGATTTGTGGGCCCGAGGTGCCGTTGAGCCTGGGTTTGGCCGATGCGCTGGATGCTGAAGGCATTCCGGTGTTTGGCCCCAAGGAGCACGGTGCGCGGCTTGAGGCGAGTAAGGCGTTTTGCAAAGACTTTCTTCAGCGCCATGCGGTGCCCACGGCGGCATATCAGACGTTTTCCGATCTTGATGCGGCTTTGGGCTATCTGGACAGCCAGAGCTTTCCTCTCGTCATTAAAGCCAGTGGCTTGGCTGCGGGAAAAGGCGTGATCATCGCCGAGGATCGTGCCACTGCGGAACAGACGCTGTGCGAGATGCTCTCGGGGGATGCCTTTGGTGAGAGCGGGAAGACGGTCGTTATCGAGGAGTTCATGACTGGCGAAGAGGCGTCGCTGCACCTGATCGTTTCGGATGGAAATTATCTGATCATGCCCATGAGCCAGGACCACAAGCGCATTGGCGAGGGGGATACGGGGCTCAATACGGGAGGCATGGGCGCTTATGCTCCGACAGGGGCCGTAAATAACCAAATGATGGAGCAAATAGAACGCGAGATTATCGCTCCGACGATGGCGGGTTTTGCCGCGGATCAAATGCCGTACCGGGGCACGCTTTATATCGGACTGATGCTTACGCCTTCTGGACCGAAAGTGGTCGAGTTTAACGTGCGTTTTGGCGATCCCGAGACACAAGTGCTCCTGCCGATGATCGACACTGATATCGTCCCGATTCTCAATGCGGCAGCTCGTGGTGAGCCCTTACCTGATCGCTTGCCGATCAAAGACGGTTTCAGCATGGTGGTGGTGCTCGCAGCGGGGGGCTATCCGGGCAGTTATGCTAAGGGCGACCCCATCACATTTCCTGAGTCACTTCCGAAAAACGCATTTGTTTATCATGCAGGGACGGAGCTCGGCACCGACGGGCGCATCGTCACGAGCGGAGGGCGCGTTCTTGGGGTAACTGGATTTGGGACCGATATTCAGTCCGCTGCCAGCGCCGCCTACGCTGCTTGCGATGAAATATTGTGGAAAGGTAAAACCCTGCGCCGCGACATCGGGCATCGTGAATTGAAGCGAGGGTGTTGAGGTGTGAGGCTTAGATTATCTGCAAAAGTGGCTGAGACATCACGTTTTGCGTAGTAACGCGTCTAAATGTAGAGGGCATAGCATGGATACCGCTCGAACACATACAGGACATTTTGAAATCGGGTTTCGTCGTGGTTGGCACGCTTGGCAGCAGGATAAAATGCGCCTCTGGGAGTTTTTTTGAATCGGCGCGCTTTGGCTGTGTGGACCTCAAACCGGAAGATTTAGATCTTGGACGGCGCGTGATCAATTCTGGTTGTGGGCTTGGCTCCGTCGATCTGGCAGGTCGGAAAGGACTGATTGATCGAGATCGAGGTGCCCAAGCCCGCGCTATCGAAGCTGCATGAATTCGGGGGTGCTCACTGGAGATACTGTGTTCCGGGTGCCGGTGTCATATCTTGGCGTGAAATTTTAGAAAAGTTGAAGGATCGCGGCTATGAAGGATGCGTGAGCATAGAACTTGAAGACGAAGATTTTAACGGTTCGGAAGCGGGCGAAAAGCGAGGCTTGTTGAAATCGCGAGACTTCCTTGAGCAATGTTAACGGGTGTCGGTGATCGGGTTTGGTTGGTCTTCTTTGATCGCTACCAGTTGATCTCTAAAATAAATACATCACAAACCTTGAACTTTAGCCGTTACTGAATGTCCTAGCGTTCGTGCGAGGGCCAAGGACACATCTTTTGATGTCTGAAGCTGTGCCTCTCTGCCCTCCACACTTCATTCATTCAAAACACAAAAATACTATGGCTGACTTCAGTAAATATTCGTTTCCGCCCTTTTCTATCCAGCGCCTCATGCGCACTTGTTTCGGAGAGGGCTCCGGAGAAAAACTCTGCATCTTGATCGATCTGCCTAATCCGCAGGACATCAAAGACTTCGCATTTTTAGACGATCCATCGCTCTCAATCCAGAACTATGGGCACGAGGTGTTCTACAAGGGCTTCAAAGCGGGTGCGCTTGAAGATCTTAATTACACCGGTGGGGATATTTTCGCCTACAAAGAAGCTGGCGGTTCGAACCTCGATTACGATGACCCGTGCTTCGATCCAGAGGGCAATGAACTGAGCTTAGAGAAGGATATCTATCAGAATTACGGTATCATTCTCTGCATAACCACCTGGTCTGCCACAGCTCCGCTAACCGCCGCGGCTAAGAAATTTGGTTTCCGTGGCGCAACGATGCACGGGCTCAACCAGATCATTGTCGATTCCGGTTTGTCGGTAGATTACGACCAAATTTCTGAAGAGGCCGAGATTCAACGGCTAGCGCTCACACGCGCTGACGCCTTTGAGATAGATTTTGAGGTCGAAGGACAACGGACAACGCTCCGTCTCGAGTGTAGCCAACAGGAAGCGCAAAAGTCACATGGCCTATGCCCTCCTGGGAAGCCCGACGTAGCTAACCTCCCGGCGGGTGAAGTCTATTTCGTACCGACAAGCGCTGAGGGTAAATTCCCCTTTAAATACGAAGAGGGCACCCTCGGGCTGCTGTCCGTGACGAACGGCTTTATCACAAGCTCTCGTCTCCTTTACGGTAATTACGATCTGATCCGTGAGCACAACGAAAAGCTTAAATCTGATCCGATGACAGGTGCTATCGGCGAGCTCGGCTTTGGCACCCAAGTGCTGCCGTTTTCTGGTCGTGATATCCAAGATGAGAAGATCCGAGGCACGATTCATGTCGCTACCGGCCGGAGTGATCACTTGGGTGGGCACCTGACACCGGAATTGTTCAAGAGTAAGCTCAATGCTTCTCATGATGATGTGCTCTATGCACCTCACAAAACTCCAGAAGTAAGGGTCCCTCAAGTGCGCATGTATCGCGATGGTGATGTGACTGTGCTCATGGAAAACTACGAACAGGCTGCCTACCTTAAGGACAAGCTTGAGATGGTTACTGCCGTCTAGTTTTCAAAACAATTCATTGAGTAAAAAGGGCCTGTATTTCGCGGGTCCTTTTTCATTATAGAAATCTCTCTCTGTTCATGACTGAAAACCCATACGAATCCGACGAGCTACTCACCCAGTATCTCCTTTTTCACTACGGCACTGCCCGTGAAGTTCTTCCGTGGCCTTTTGGTCCTAAGGAAGCCCTGGATTACGCCGTCCGCTGTGTCTCGGAGCCCTTATCTGACCACACTCTGCCGGAAAATGCACGGGCGCTCGATATCGGCTGCGCGGTAGGCCGTTCGAGTTTCGAGCTGTCGAAGGTATGTTCTGAGGTGATCGGTATCGACTATGCACATAAATTCATCGATGCGGCTAATGATCTCAAAAGTGCTGGGTCGGTTGATTACCGTTACACGGTAGAGGGAAAGACTACTGAAGCTGCCACAGCCCTCATTCCAGACTGTGCCCATGCGGACCGCGTGACTTTTGAACAGGGCGATGCCATGGATCTACGTGATCACTTGGGGCAGTTTGATGTCGTGCTCGCAGCCAACCTTATCTGCCGCCTCACTGATCCAATGAAATTCCTTGAGCGTCTGCCGGGTCTACTCAACCCGGGCGGCCTGCTCATCATCAACACGCCATTGACATGGATGGAGGCATTCACCCCTGAGATCAACTGGATCGGCGGCACGCCCGAAACCGGAGAGACTCTTCCGGGTCTCAAGGAAATTCTCGGTAAAGACTTCGCCTTCCAGACGGCCGTCAACATGCCCTTTTTCATCCGCGAGCACGCACGCAAATACCAGTGGAGTGTCGCGCAGTCTTCACGCTGGCTAAGGCGGTAAAGATATAAGGTCGATGTAGGCGGTCTCTTTTAAGAATCCGCTAATGCACGCGAATTAACGCGAATATTCGGGCAGTTATCTCGCGATCGTTGTCGTTGTCGAAACTGGTGCCTAGCAGACTACGAACACGCTCACGAGGCCCGAATGCCGCCACTGCCAGTCTGCTTATTTTCACCAGGCATCAACTAAACCGACAAAATTTGTATCATAGCTATCGGTACGTACGTTATTTAGCGATAGCTCAAAAAATGTTCGGACGGTAGGCGTATTGAAGAAGCGGCCATTCGGGTCGCGCTCAAGTAAAGTCTAGTCTAACAAACCTACTGATCTGTCTATGTCTGAAAAAACCGAAGTGAATGAAATCGTAGAAACCTCCACGGTTAAGCCTCCGCACGAGAGTTTCACAGACCGCGTTGCTGCGAGTGAAGCCTATCGCATCGAAGCCGCACAGTTTGCTACGAAACGTGCCTTGGACGCCTTAGCGCAGCGCGAAGATATCCACCCTGAGCACCGCCCCGACATAAACTACGTCGAAGAAAAAATCGGTGCGGCTGATTCATTCGCGATGAGCTTCACCAAGGGGCTGAAACATGATAAGGATACGGGGCTAGTCTCAAAGCCAGCGGATTTCGAAGCCTACCGAAAAGCGATTGTTGAGGGATTCGTCAAAAGGGATGATGGTGATGAGCCCTTCACTCAAGAGGTCCCTTCGACACTTGAAGAAGGACGCCCATGGGAGGCGCCTACTGCGGGCCAGGTTTTTGATTTACAAGGGCCAGATGCACAAGCTGTTACCATGCAGAAAGCGCCTCAGCTTGGTGACGACGAGTTGACGCTTGAAATGGCAGAAGTCTATGAATTGGCCTTGCTGAGAGACGTGCCCTTTTCTGCATTCCGGGAAAAACAAGCCGGGGAAAATGGTAGAAAAGTTGACGGCTCTGTCACCCGACTCGAGCGCCTCCTCGATAAGGGGTTTCGCAAGCGTATGATGGATGCTAGCGGGCGTAGACTTTCCGCACAAAATGTGTTTCGTGGGTCATCGAAAGGAGTCGATTTTGGGCCTTATCTATCGCAATTCATGCTCATTGGAAGCCGCTCCTTGGAACAGGGGAAGGAAGAGTTTGGGCCGTTGTCAGGCTACATTAACTATGGCGCGCAGCGAATCGACCAACGCGTACCGGTCGCTCAAGCTGGGGTCAATTACATGACAGACTTGGAGAGCTGGATAAAAGTCCAGGATGGCGGCAATGTGCGTGACAATGGGGTGCTCTTTGATCGTAGCGCCCAGCGCCGGTTTATGGCGACTCCTCGGGATTTAGCGACCTATGTTCACGACGACGCGCTCTACCAGGCCTACCTGAATGCTTGCTTACTTCTCTTGAGCTATGGAGCGCCCTTTGATGAGCGATTCGACGCCCTGTCTGGAGGCCGTACCGAAATTCCGGATCCTTTTACCTACCGTGCTGCTGGGGGCTTCGCTCTCTATGGCGGACCGCATATTTTGAGTCTCGTCACGGAGGTGGCGACCCGAGCGCTGAAAGCAGTCAGATATCAAAAGTTCAATGTCCACCGACGCCTGCGGCCTGAGGCACTTGCGGCGCGTATGGCTTTGTTGGATAACCTAGAAAATTCGGTTACAGAGGCTACTTTCTCCAAGTTTTCCAAGATGGAAGGCGATTTGAAGCCGACGCTTACTGAGATACGCGCCCTCAATACGAATAAGTCAGCGTTCTTACCGATGGCATTTCAAGAGGGGTCACCGATGCACCCAGCTTATGGTGCAGGGCATGCGACTGTGGCTGGGGCGTGTGTGACTATTCTGAAAGCATTTTTTAATACGGATGCGGTGTTCTTCAAAAAAGACGGTGGGCTTTCAATCGGAGCAGTTGAAAACGCTGCTCCTATGGCATTCATGGCAAGTGATGATGGCTCAGAGTTGGTGCCTGATACGGGCCTGAGTGCTCCACTCACTGTGGGGGGCGAGCTTAATAAATTGGCAGCCAACATCTCGATCGGGCGTAATATGGGCGGCGTGCACTATTACTCTGATTATTTCGATAGCATTCGGATGGGAGAAGAGATCGCGATCGGTCTTCTTAAGGAACAGGCTTTGGGTTATCCGACTGATAATTTTGAACTCACGCTAGAAAAGTTTGATGGCGCGTGTGAAGTCATCAGCCGCGATTTAGTGAAGCTAAAAAAGTCCTGACGGGTGCAATTGAGGGGACGGGGAGTTCTTTGCACTGGATATACAACGATCACCGTAAAAGAGAGGAGCTATTACTCGCTATCCCTGTTACCCGTCGGTGCCCTTGTCGTGGTTGGGGCGCTCTGGTCGGCTCGCGTCTTCGATTTGGATCGAGGTAGGGATCGTTGTCGTTGTCGTGATCGTTGTCGAGATCCCGTCGACTACGCCAACGACCACGATAGCGACAACGAAAACCGCTGGAGGGCGGTGCTTTGTCGCCGCCGGTGGCCTGTTGCTTGGGCGGTCGTTCCAATCGATACGCAACCCGCGAGCCGACAGAGCGGCTCAACAACAACAAAGGCAGTTGGGGCAATCTCCCCGCTGTTTCAATTACACCCAGTCCTGAGAATCCCGTAATATTGACCCTGCCATTCGACTCCGTAAATGCTTGTTCGGTCATCTAGGCTTTCAAGTTGTGCTTTCGGATGAGGTTGCGGAGTTGGTGGTAGTTGAGCCCAAGGGCTTCGGCGGCAGCTGTGGGTTTGTGTCGATGGGCCTTGAGGGCTGTCTCGATGGCGTGGCGTTCTAGCCCGTCTACATGAGTTTTGAGATCGCCGTCGCTTAGACTCCAGTGAAAGGAAGTTGGGTCTTTGAGGATTGCGGTTTTTGAGTCGCTTCTGTCGCTGGTAGGTGGAGGGGCTGCCCATGGATTGGCGAAAGGGTTTGTTTGTATCTGGGTAATCTCCTCGCCGGTGCTGTGGACCACGGCGCGTTCGATGGTGTTTTTGAGTTCCCGGATATTGCCGGGCCATGGGTGAGTGAGCAGTTGCTTCTCTGCGCGGGGGCTGATGCGGACCCAGGGATCGCGACCGAGCTCGTCAGCCATGCGACCCGCAAAGTGCTGTGCCAGGACAAGGATGTCTTCGCCGCGTTCGCGTAACGGGGGGAGAAAGAGGACTTCGAAGGAAAGACGATCCAGAAGGTCAGCCTTGAACTTATCAGCTTTGACCAGAGCTGGTAAGTCTGCATTGGTGGCACCAATGATACGCACGTCGACCGTAATAGCTTGATTGGATCCCACACGTTCGAAGGTCCCATACTCGACCACGCGGAGGATCTTTTCTTGCACTGCCATGGGCACTTGGCCGATCTCGTCGAGAAAAAGCGTGCCGCCATGCGCCTCTTCGAATCTCCCTTTGCGCCGTTTGGTGGCTCCTGTGAAAGCACCAGCTTCATGACCAAAGAGTTCTGACTCGAGAATCGTTTCAGGCAAAGAGGCGCAGTTGAGCGTGATCATTGGACCGTCCCAGCGTTGTGACAGAAAATGGACGCGACTCGCTGCCAGTTCTTTACCGGTCCCCCGTTCGCCTATGAGTAGGACAGGCCGCTCTACAGGTGCGACCGTACTGAGCTGGTCCTGAAAGGCGAGAAAGGCATCGGATTCACCGATCGCTTCAGGGAGACGTTCTTGATTGAGTGACATATTTACTTAAAAAATAAAAATATTTTATAAAAGCTGTCGCCTAGATTTTATTTAAAATTTTTAAAATGTTGATAGGCAAAGACTAAAAAAGAATGAATAGTTACTTGGCATGCCTGATGTTGATGTCTTGGCCGTAACTTCAGAATAATTCAAACCAAACAAACACCATGGGAATTTTTTCAAGATTTAGAGACATCGTTTCGTCCAACATCAACAGCATGTTGGACCAGGCAGAAGATCCAGAAAAGCTCATCCGCCTTATGATTCGCGAGATGGAGGATACGCTCGTTGAGCTCAAGTCCTCGTGTGCACAAGCGTTGGCCAACCAGTCAAAAAACGACCGGATGCTCGCTGAGCTGGAAGAGCAATCCTCTCGCTGGACTAGTCGTGCCGAATTAGCGGCTGAGAAAGGTAAGACGGATTTGGCTCGTGAGGCATTGGTCGAGCGCAAAGGCATCAACCAGAAGATCACCGACCTCAATGACAACGGAGCCCATCTGGTCGGTATCGTGGGTCAGTATAAAAAAGACATCGAAGAGCTTGAGGAGAAAATCACTCAGGCGCGCAAGAAGCATGCGGTGCTTGTCCAGCGCCATCGCCAAGCGACCCATCGCAAGAAGGCTCAGGAAGAGATACGTAATTATGATGCGGCGAGTGCCATGGCTAAGTTTGACGACTTAGAAAAGCGCATTGAGCGTGCCGAAGCAGATGCTGATCTGGTAAATATCAAGCCTTCAAGCCTTGACGACGCATTCAGTAAACTAGAGCGCGACGAAGAGCTAGAAAAGGAACTGGACGCATTGATGAACAAAAGCGGTGCTAAGGAAGACAAATAATTCGACCTTAAGCTTACTTTACGATGATCTTTGGCCCGTCCTTTTACGCTATGACTCCTTACATGTTTGTTGCGCTCGTAGTTGCGATCGTTTTTGCCGGAGTGGTTATGATCGTTTTGGTCTCCGGCCACTACAGTTACAAAACAAAGAAGCTACAGCAGGAGCAAAAAGGTATAAGCCGTGAAGAGCTGCTAGAGATCGAGGAGATCGCCAACAAATTAGACAAACTGAGTAGACGCATCGAGGCGCTTGAGACGCTGTCTGTTGAGCGCGACACCAAACGCAAATAGGAACACTTTTATGATAAATAATAACTTACGTGACCGCCCGCTGTATCGCTCCCGCGACAGCATTTTTCTAGGAGTCTGCAGAGGCTTCGCCGAGTGGATCGGATTCTCTGTATTCTGGACCCGTGTGATTACACTGATCCTCGGAGTAATATTCATGCCTATCCCGCTGATAATCTATTTCGGCATGGCGTTCTTGATGAAAAAAGAGCCATCAGACTACGAGCAAGGAAGCTTCACTACCGAGACTTTTGCGGGTGCAAAAACCCGCTTGCGCCGCATGAAGGAGACACTAGCAGACCTCGAAGAGCGTGCGGCTAAGTTAGAACGTGACGCCCTTAATCGCGAGAATGACTGGGACCGTCGTTTTCACCGGGGTTAGTCGGGCTTTTTTCGCTGCGCAGTCTTTGAGGGCACCCAATACACTAGTCTTTAAACACACGTTGATACATAATCGACCGTTAGTTGCGCAGACTCGTCATAGAGTCGGTGTGTCAAACTGGGCCGCGGCGGCAGGGTCACTTTCTTTGGGAGAGAAGGGGGTTCTGTGTCGCGGCCCACATGTGTCCATGTAAAGTCCTGATCTCTGGCTGTCAGTTTTTTAATCGTTGTCGCTATCGTGATTGTTGTCGATCTGTGGTTTGGTCTAATCCGATGGATTCGTTTTGATCCGCTAATAAACGCGAATAGACGCTAATTTCTGGAACTGGGAAGCTCGGGCTCTACCGTGAAGGCTACCCTGTTTCTCATACTGGTATCGGCGTTCCCAGGAGCTGGTTTTTGCCAGTAGAGTCCTGATTTCCGGTTGTCAGTTTTGATTCGTTGTCGTAATCGAGGTTTTACGACTTACGATAGCGGCCACTTGGCAATAAGCCAGTCCTTGGAGCTTGTATGTTTCGCCAAAAGGGGTCGGAAATTGGCAGAAAGCATCTAGAAGATGCTGGGCCATGACAAAGTGCATCAGCTACCTTGGGTGCAACTGATGGAGGGCGGCGCTTTGTCGCCGCCGGGAGGCCCAATGAATTGTGCTCCGCCCATTACTGTGTTCGGCCCTACGCCAAGGCCACCGCTGCCTCATCCAGATATGTCTGCATGGAATGGTTGCTGGCGAGGCCGCCCGTGTCTTCTGAGAAGCTGAGCCGATCGCACACATGGGCATACCCCATTTCTTCAAAAGGTGCTTTGGGAACCGGGTCTTCGGTATTTTCTACACGATAGAAAGGGAGATCGAGCGACTGGAATTTTTGGGCGAAGGACTCAGAGCCGACTCTTGGGCATCCAAAGACCAAGCCGCTGAGGGGAATGGCAAGGTTTTGGTAGGTGGAACTCGTGGCCATGGCAGCAAATGCCAGTGTGGCATAGGCCCCTCCGAGGCTGTGGCCTGTGATGACTATATCCTTAACGGGCAGGGATTGATTGCGATCCAGAAAGCATCGAACAAGGCTTCCTGCATCTCTTCGAAACAATCGGTAAAGCCGTAGTGCGTTTTGCCAAAATCGATCCCATTGGGACGGAAATCAACTTTGTGGACACGTAGATTTACATCCCATTCCGCACTGATGTTCGTTCCTCTAAACGCGATATAGAGCGTGCCAGTATTACTTAGGGAAACGAGTGCGACGGGTGCCTCTTCGTGGGCCCAACGGTAGCGTCGATGCCGGCCTCCGAGCTTGCGGCGGTAAACGAGGGTCTCTGACCAGATCAAAGAGCTGTGATCAACGATCGATTCCACAGGTTGATCGGCAAGCGTATCCCATTGAAAGGCACCTTCTGCGGGTCTGCCTTCCTCTTTCCATTCATCAACAGTCTTGTAGAGCTGTTGGATAAGTTTGCAGCTTGTGCGGTATGTTGAGTCCGAGGGTAACGTCATATCTGTTGTCTATGACTCATCTTGCTCACAGTTAAAGGACAAATTTTTCCACGCGGCCTAGTGAGAACTGAGGTGGTCCTTAATTCTCATCCTGCCAGCAATACTAGGCGACGTGATGTTTTGTCGGGTGATCGCGAGAGCGATTGCCATGGGGCGTGCCGAAGCTTGAGACAAGTAATCTGAGCTCAAGTTAGTCCTCCGCAGATCTGGTTACATCTCATGCAGATCTTTATTACCCTCAGTCAAAATAGCGAAATGCACCACGTAGCAGATAAAGTGTGTCGTAGTATTCCTCTCTGTAGGCCTCGTATTCAGCTTGGTTTCGACCTCGCATCAGTTCATTCCATCGCTGGCCATCTTGCTCAAACTGTATGCGCTCAAGCTCTCGCTTTTTTGCCTCTGCTCTCGCCTCAAGGCTAATGCCAAAAAAAGGAAGGGTGTAGCGGTTTAAAATTAGATCGGCAGTTTCAATGTGTTCTTTGATCAGCCGTTTGGCGCGTGCCTCTCCACTTAGCGTGAGGTAAGGGTCGGCCAGCACACGCTTCACGGAGTCCATAGGCTCGTCGGTCACGACGAACTCTTTCAGAACGGGTATGTCATCTCCAACCAAATGACGGTCCTCTTGACTCAATGTTCTGCCTTTTGACTTGTCCTTATGGTCTATGCTAGCCTTTTCCTGGTTATCGGTAGAGGCTGCTGAGGTTCCCCAAATAACCAGGCTGATGAAAGGAACGATTTGTCTGATCTTTGGCATCTTTCTCTCAGATTATCAGTGGGTCGCTTTGTTCAAATTGTCGGCGAAAAATGGATTCCAAAGTCTTTCGTGAGCAATATCCGTAAGAGGACCGTGGCCGGGCGCCACGATGGTGTCATCCGGAAGGGTAAAGAGCTGAGCCCGGTTGGTGTCTAACGCCTCTTGGTATGACACGATACCACCGCCCATTGAGCAGGCGAAAAGGGCGTCACCGACGACTGCGATGGGCGTTTCCAACCCACTTATGATGAAGCTGGTTCCATCGTTGGCGTGGCCAGTAGTTTTCCTGGTTTCGATGCCAAGTGTGCCGATCTGGAATCGATCCCCGTAGGCGAAGCGCCTCGTTGCAGAAAAGCTGCTCTGCTCAGCTATGTTCGATTCAATATCGAACTGCTCACAGATTTCTGTGGCTCGTGCAACATGGTCCCGGTGACCATGAGTCAGGAACAGAGCACGAGGTTTGAGCTGATTTTTGCTGATACAGTCAAAGATGGGCTGTGCGTCGGTGCCCGTATCGAAAATTGCGGCGTTGCCGGCAGAGTCAGCGATGATCCATGCGTTCACTGTCATTTCTTCGCCGAAGGGAGTATTGATCATATAGAGGCCTTTGGGCGGAGAGATTCTCGGCACTTTTGGATCGAACGAGAGCGCCTCCAGCGCGCGCGTAGACAAGTTGATGTGTGGAGCGCAGGCGATGAGTGATTCTTTATCTTTATGGCCGCGCGTGAGAGCCCTTACTCTGTCTTCGTCTATTCCCGAAACTTTAGCCAGCATGGAGACCGTTATAGTCTTACCTATCATGGCTTTTTTCATGACGTCATCGTAATTATCTTCGAGAGGAATGATTGCTGTCATACACGCTGGTTTCCGGTGTAATAGGTCAATAGTTGGACTGAAATATAGAAAAGCCTTGAAAAAAAATCATTACACGATGTGCTCATAACCTTTCACCTAATTTCAGACCATGCCAAGAGAAGTCATCATTTTAGAGTGCACCGAAGCGCGTAAGGAAAACAAACCTGTTTCCCGTTACATGTCGTCGCGCAACCCGAAGACGCAGACCGAAAAAGTCGAGAAGAAGAAATACAATCCACATTTGAAGCGCCACACGATACACAAAGAGATCAAGAAGAAATAGGTGTTCTTTTTCGAAGACTTTGATCTGAGAGCATCCCAAGCAATTGGGGTGCTTTTTTATTTTCCAAGGAGGAAATTGCCCGAAGTCTTGCGGCGGTTTGCCTTCCACTCGTTACGATGATTGCGGATCCAGTCAAGCAGAGCCTGGTCAAAGCCGATATCGCAGCCTGCCTTTTCTGATTCGATCCACTTATGTTTGAGAATCTCTTCACGTTCTGCGAGGAATTCTTGGTAGAGTGTGGATTTTGCGGCAAAGCCTGAGCTTTTGGATTTCGACTGGGAGGAGGGTTTGGCGCTCATTTATTTTATAGGGAGATTATTTATTCCGCATCGCGCTGGCAAATGCTTGATCTGGCGAGGCATGGTATAGCTGTTGGATGATTTGCCCAGCTATGCTGCGAAAGGCGAATGCGGAAAGGCTTTCAGGTTCGGAGATACAGATCGGGATGCCGCGATCACCGCCGGCGCGCAAATCTGGATCGAGAGGAATCTGGCCTAAGAAATCGCAGTCGAGGTTGGCCGCAGTGTGGGCTCCACCGCCTTGGCCGAAAATATACTGTTTTTTTCCGGTCTCAGTATCTTCCAGATAACTCATATTTTCCACAGCTCCAAGAAAGGGCACATTAAGTTCGGGGAACATCATCGCTCCACGTAAGGCCACATTGACTGCGGCAGCTTGTGGGGTGGTCACGACGACGACGCCATCGAGCGCCAGATTTTGGCATAGGGACAGGTGAGCATCCCCGGTTCCGGGAGGCAGATCTACAAAAAGGACTTCTAAATCACCCCAGGCGACGTTGCGAATGAACTGCGAGATGGCTTGATGAATTCTTGGACCGCGCCAGACAACCGGCGCTCCTTCTCCGAGGAAATAACCCATACTCATGCAGCTGACGCCAAAATTCTCTGGAGGAATTAAGTAATCTTCTTCGAGCTCAGGCTCGGTGCCGATTCCGAGCATAAGCGGGATCGAGGGGCCATAGATGTCGCAGTCCATTATCCCGACCGCGCTGGGCCGACCTTGTTCGGCAAAGATCTGCGATGCAGCTATGGCAACGTTGGTTGTGAGTGTACTTTTGCCAACACCTCCCTTGCCACTGGCAATGGCGACGACGTGGCGCACTCCCTCGATGCGAGAGGGTTCTGCAGCTTGTTCGCCTGGAGTTGGTGGTGCTTTGACTGCTATCTCGAGCTGGACTTTGCGAATGCCTCCTAGCGATGATAATGCATAGTCGACATCTTGGTGGAGTGTTTCCGCGATCTTTGGGTCTTTTGACGTCAACTCTAGAGTGACCTGAGCCACTCCGTCATGGACTTCAGCGTGACGAATCAGGCCGAATGAGACGATATCTCGGCTGAAACCGGGATACTTTACCGATTTAAGCGCTTCTGTGATGCGGTTGTCCAAGTTTGTGACAAATTTGAAAAATAGAGGATGAGTTTTATCGAACGTCGAACAAGCCAATTCGCTCTATTTATATCCTAACCAACCTGCGATGAATCTCAATTATTGCGTTATTTTTTCTGAGCAGACGGTAACTTTTGCCCAGTGTCTCGATTTACTCCACATATCCTCTCATTTATGAAATCTTTTAGACTTTTAGCGATCGCAGCGTCATGCTTCGGATCTTCTCTTTGGCCCGTTCTCGTCTTTTCGCAGGAACGGATTGATGAGATATCACGCCAGGGTCATCAGGCGGTCAGTGTTACTGTTGATGCGGCGGACCCACAGCTCATGCGCCTCGCTCGGCGGGGTTTTGCGATGCATGGTGGTTTTGAACTAGTCACAGCACAGGATGCTGCTTGGGTTGCTCGCTTTGAGAAGACAGCAACCGGAATTAACTATCGTGTAGAGGCTAAAGGAGGGGATGCAGTCATCGCTCAGGGTTCAGTCCACGGACAGGTTTTGGAAGCTATGCTAGCGGCTTTGGACGGAATTGTTTTGCAAGTCACAAAACGACCAGGATTTTTTCAAGGAAGGCTCGTGTTTGTGGCAGAGCCGTCCGGGAATACTGAACTCTACACCTCTGATATTCTCTTTGAAGCAGTCACTCCGTTGAGCAATTTCGGGGCACAAGTTGTGAGTCCGCGCTGGAGTCCAGATGGTAGATATCTCGTTTTCACAAGCTATGCAGCGACAGGTTATCCTGACATCGTGCGCTTAGACATAGGAGAGGGCATGCTCAACACCATCGCAAATTATCGAGGTGTGAATCTAGGAGCGCGCTTCTCACCCGACGGCAATCGCCTCGCTTTCGTCTCATCGAGCTCTGGTACGCCCGAGATTTACATCTCTCGGCCTGATGGGTCGCAGGCTCAGCGTTTTACCTGGACCAAAGGTTTGGCGGCGACGCCGACGTGGAGTCCTGATGGAAGCCAACTGATCTTTACTTCCGATGACTGGGGTGGGCCGCAGATCATATTACTTGATCTGGCCCAGAAGCGAAACACCCGCATTCGCACGGGAATGGGTGGCTATAATGCCGAGGCCGCTTGGAATCCTCTAGATCGGGACCAAATCGCCTTTACCGCCCAACGCAACGGCCAGTTTCAGATTGCGCTCTATCAATTCTCAACGGGCAAATCAGTTCAGCTGACGAGTCAAATTGGAGATAGCGTTGAACCTGTTTGGCTCAGCGATGGTCGCCACCTGATAGTCACCTACCGCGAAGGTGCGACCAAACGTCTCCGTATCTTAGACTCTGAGACTGGCAAAACGAATGACCCGCACACACTTCAGCTGGTGGGGGCCTGCCAGGCAGATTTTGTGGGGAAGTTCTGATTCTAAGTTCCATGCTGAGGGGGGGGCTGGGATAAGCTATTGGGCTTTTCTTGAGGTGATGGATGCTGAGGGGCGATGCCTTTGCCCGTGTAGCTGCGTCAACGTATTCGCTATTTCACTCAAGGTGCTGTGATCGGATCGTCCCATTTTGTGGAGAAGCATACCCAAGATTGGACGGAGCGTATCGGTGATCGTCGGAAGCGATTACCTAAGCCAATTGAGGGCGCGGCGCTGTGTGGGTTATCTAGTTTTAGACGCTAGCGTAAACAGTAGAGTGGTGTGGTGAGTCTCTTAGTGTTTCACAATAGTCATTGTGAGTGCAGCGAAAAAAGCCGAGCTGGAGCTCGGCGTTCCCAGCGTAGTCGTTGAAGATAAGGAGCTCTGTCGCCTCGGCCCCGACAGAGTGGGGGACAACAAAGGCAATTGGGGAAATGTCCCCGTAGTTACCGTTGCACCCTCTCTGGGGCGCTACTCGAAAAATTTCTTAGCTTTTTCGAAGAAGCCTTCCTCGACTGGATGTGCGGCGTCGCCGCAGGCTTCGGCGAAGTCTTCGAGTGCTTTGCGTTGGTCTTTATTCAGCTTTTTGGGCACCTCGATTTTGACCTTGATGAGTAGGTCGCCTTTCGGGCCGCCACGCAGGCTTGGCATGCCCTGGTTGCGTAGGCGGAAGGTTGTGCCGGATTGTGTGCCTTCGGGAATTTTGAGGTTCCCTTTGCCGCTTAATGTGGGCACGTCGATGGTGCCGCCGAGGGCTGCGATCGTAAATTTAATGGGGATCTCGGTGTAGAGATCGTCGCCGCTTCGCTCGAAGATATCGTGCTCGGCGACGTGAACGATGATGTAGAGATCGCCTGAAGGACCACCGCGTGGACCGGCTTCACCTTTTCCCGATGAGCGCAGCCGTGAACCAGTTTCGACGCCGGCGGGGATACGGACCTTTACGGTGCTGGTGTCTTGAATGCGGCCGTCGCCGCGGCATGTGCGGCACGGGTTATCGATGACTTGACCGGTGCCCTGACAGCGTGGACAGCTCTGGCGAAATTGAATAAAGCCGCGTGAGGAAGTGATATATCCGGACCCGCCACAATCGGGGCAGGTCGTGGGTTTAGCGCCTGCTTCGGCGCCCGAGCCTCCGCAATCCGCACAGGTGACATTGCGGCGATAGCGGATCTCTTTTTCGGTGCCCGCAGCCGCGTCTTCAAGTGATATTTCGACGTCATAGCGCAGATCGGCTCCACTTTCGACAGCCGAACCTCCGCCGCCCCCGCCACCTCCGAAGAATTCATCGAAGATGCCGCCACCTCCACCGCCGCCGCCACCGCCACCGAAGACTTCGCGGAATATGTCGAATGGGTCGTGGCCGGCGGAACTGCGCCCACCGCCGCCACCGCCTTGCTGAAAAGCGGCATGACCAAAGCGATCATAAGCAGCCCGTTTTTCCGGGTCTTTGAGGATGTCGTAGGCCTCTGAGATCTGTTTGAATTTCTCCTCAGCCTCGGCGTTGCCAGGGTTTTTGTCTGGGTGATATTTTACCGCGAGTTTGCGGTAGGCACGTTTCATCTCCTCAGGTGAAGCATCTTTGCTCACGCCAAGGAGGTCATAATAGTCTTCTTTTGCCATCCGGTATCTAGGTGATGGAGAGTGGAATTCTTATGATTCTGCGTCGGCTTTTCCGCTGGAGACAATGACTGTCGCGGGGCGAAGGAGACGTTCGTTGAGTGTATAGCCGGCGCGCAAGGTCTGGATGACGACACCCTCGTCATGCTCGTCGGAGGGTTGATTAGAGGTAGCCTCGTGGAGATTTGGATCGAACGCGCCGCCGGTAGGATCGATTTCAGTCAGGCCCTTATCACCCAGGATCTGTTTGATCTGGTTAATTACCATCTCGAAACCGTAGGCGACATTCTTTGCCTCGGTGCTGTCGTATTGCGTGGCACCTTGTAGCCCGAGCTTCATGTTGTCGATGGCAGGGAGCAGGTCTTCGATCAGGTCGCCGATGGCATATTTGCGCAGATCGTCCTTTTCGCGAGCCATGCGCTTGCGATAGTTTTCTTGCTCGGCAGCGGTGCGTAGGAGGCGATCCTGAAGCTCGGCAGCACGTGCTTCTGCTTGGTTTAGGCGACTGACGAGTTCGTTCTCGTCCGAGACATAGCTTTCTTCGGCATTTGCCTCAACCTCTGGGGTCTCAACAGATTCAGCAGCGGTTTCTTCGTCGACGTCGGGATTCTTTGTCTCTTCAGATGTCTCTGTTTTATCAGACATGGTTATAAATCTTCAAGGATTGGGAAAAAATCAAACGATTCAAGATGACGATTTTCGTTCGAGTTTCAAGACGAAGCTGCGGTGGTGCGCTTAAATTAGCGGTTTGGCAATGAGACGGGGGTTTTTTACACAATCTCAAATTGGCCCAGCTTAGATGAATCGATCGGTAATGAGCACGATACTCGGTTCTGTCGCAGCTAGATTGAAAGTCTGGCCATAGGGTAAGATTGTTGTCGAACTCGGCGCTGAGGTGAAGTCACCGGATTTGAGTGTGCCTGACACGACATGGAGGAGCATCGGTTCATTGCTTGTGTCGACAGGTAAGGACTCTCCTGCATTGAGTTCGAATTTACGGATGCGAAATTCTTTGGCTTCTGCGACTGTGAGTGATTGACCGGCGGTGCGGAGTGCCGAGGGCTCGAAGTCATTAAAATCGATAGACTTCAATGATTCTTCGATGTGCATGTCGCGTGGCTTGCCGTCCAGGCCGACGCGGCCCCAGTCGTATACGCGGTAGGTGGTGTCGGAATTTTGCTGGATTTCGAGGATGAGGTTTCCTCCGTCGATGGCGTGAATACGGCCGCTCTCAACAAGAATGGAATCTCCGGGCTGAACTGGAAAACGGTGCACACAGTCTTCGAGCGTGTTGTCTTTGAGCGCAGCCTCAAATTGTTCTCGCGTGGCACCGTTCTTTAGGCCGACCACGAGATGGGAATCGGGATCACATTGAGCGATGAACCAATTTTCGGTCTTGGGTTCGCCTTTGAGTTCGTCGGCGACAGAGCCTGGGGGGTGGACTTGAAGGCTGAGTCGCTCTTTGCAGTCTAACCACTTGACCAAGATGGGAAATGGGCGGCTGGTATCGTAGTCAGGCCCCATGATTTCGGAGCCATGTTGTTCGATAAGAAGGCGGATGGTTTTACCTGCATGAGGCCCATCGACGACAACCGACTGGGCTTCGGGGCGATCGACACATTCCCAGCTTTCACCGATTACTTTGCCCTTTGGCAGATCGCGGCCGAGTTTTTCGTGGAGCCCACGTCCGCCCCAGACGCGTTCCTGATAGATAGGTTTGAGTGAGATAGGTCCAGCCATTCGATTGAACATTGAAGCACATCAGACGTGGTCAAGGGTGGAGTGGCGACTTTTGGAGCTAGTGATGATTTTGAGCCATATGATATTGGTTGAGCGCAAATACTCCTCGGTATTTTATTAGGTTGGCGTAAGAATTTAACGGCTTGGCAATTCTGCTTCATAATCGTGGCGAAACTGCACCCTCACTTCGCTGGTTTTAAATAATTTTTTGGATCGCAGGCGACCAACAAGCCGTGCGTCCGTTGATCTTTTCCCGTAGCAGGGGTGCGCCGCTTTTGGGGCATATGCCACCGTCTTTCCAGCGGTGATTGAACAACCATTCGTCAGGTGGGGTGCTCCAGTCTTGGGCGATAACGCGCATGCTATCGTGTGCGACTTCAACTATTTTGTTATATAATGCTCTAGCTTTAAAGCCGTTCAGAGATCCTGATCGCGAAGCTGGGTGGATTTTTGCGCGCCAAAGTATTTCATCGGCCATCCAATTGCCGACGCCCGGAAAGTAGGCCTGGTCCAAAAGAAGTGTTTTGATCGCGGTCTTGGGCCTGCGCTTTAAAGCGTTCTCAGTGATCTCCTCGGTAAAGTCCTTCGAATTCACCGCTGGGGGAAGAGCGGTCCAAAATGTCGGAGTGTCGACCGAGTCCAACCAAGTGATGCGTCCGAAGTGACGTGCGTCATTAAATGTGGCGATGCAGGGTTGTGTGTAGAGGACAAGTCTGTCGTGGGGCCGGGGCTGATAGGTGCTTGATTCCGAGGTCGGTTCAGTGCGGAGTTTTCCGGTCATTCCCAAATGGAGACGGAGCCAGCCCGCACCCTCGAACTCGAACAACATTTGTTTGCCATGTAGATGATAAGCTATGAATCGACGGCCCGTGAAAGTGTCCTTACTCAACGTTTTGTTTTCGCGCAGCACTCGAGACGTTTTGTCGATGTAGGCGGATTCGATCCGTTGTCCGATGACGGGGTCCCACTGGCGTGCGTAAAACGCTACTTCGGCGAGCTCAGGCACTGGTGTTCAGCAGTATAGGGATCGAGCTGCTTCCAGCCATGAGTGCTGAGCAGCGAATGCACGACCGTTTTCCCCGAGGCGGTTACGCAGTGCGGCTTGCTCGATGAGTTGGCGGAGGTTTTTTAATAAGGTGGCGGAGTCATCGGGCTGCGAGAGAAGGCCGGTATGGTTGTGCAAAACGGCTTCGGCGACCCCGCCTGTTTCGTTGGCCAAAACGGGGAGTCCGGCTTGTGAGGCTTCGAGGTAGACAAGCCCAAAGCCTTCGATGCTCGAGCCTTCCTGTCGGCTGGTCATGGCGAAAATATCCGCAGCTGAGTAGAGTCGATGTAGATCCCCATCAGAGACCGCTCCTAAAAAGTGGATCGGAATTTTTGATCGGCTCGCGAGGAGTTCGAGTTGTTTTTGGTATGACTTGTCGACCACTCGACCGGCATACCAAATCGCTATGCTGTCATGAAGGTGTTTAGGAAGCTGCTCTGCAGTTTGAAGGAGATGTCGGTGGCCTTTTCGGGGATGAATACGGCCGACGGAGAGAATTATAGTGCGGCCGTTTGCATTAGGGATATTGAGGTGTTGCGGTGCAGCCTTAAGGTTGCGCGGTGCCCCGGGAATCATTTTGATTTTTGTTGGATCTATCCCCGGGAATCGCTCTTGGAGAAGCTTGCTGTTCGCTTCTGAAAGCAAGTGTATTTTTTCGCATTGGCCCAAAAGTCGACGGAACAGCATGCGTCGATGCCTAGACTCCGTGAATTTCAGGATTTCTGATCCGTGCAGAGTGATGATCTTGCGTGGTTTCTGTGGGAAGTTTTTCCGCAATTGGAGATACATCCACGCGAGCACGGCCCCGGGTTCGGCAATGTGTATCAAAGCCCCATCGCCGAATCCATAGCGGCTCATGTATCGGCTTACTTGAAGGGCGTGGCCCACGCGGCAAGACCAATCCATGCTCCCCTTAACGGGTATCGGTATTACGGCAAACGGAGGTGCTGTCTGTGCTTTTATCGCGGCAGTATGGCGACGGGGTACCCAGACGCGAACGCGCTTGTTTAGACACTTGGCCGCGCGCGCAAGTTGATCGGCTACTACCCCTGCGCCGCCATGGCTGGGGTAGAATTCGTGGGTCAGGATGTGTAAGTCGCGACTGTGCGGCATGGGCTTCTTGTAAGCTCCCATTTCCCATGCACAAGGCGTTTAAACTGAAGCTGCACTGTATCGATAGGCCTTCCCATCTCTGAGAATCCTTCCATACCCTGGGAAATGCAGGTGCGAACCCAATACTAAGGATTTATCGGCTGCGAGCTGATCGAATAGCGTTACGCGTGAAACTACGGCTTGCTCAGGATCTAAATCAAATGCGAACTTAATCCCGGGTAAACGCGTATGCAGCTCAGCGTTGTGAAGGGCATCCGCGATCATTTTCACCTCTATGTCGCCGCCATCTATAGTTAAGACACCGTGGCCGGGTGTATGGCCAGAGAAGACATCCAATTGGATTCCGGCAGCTATCTCTTTTCCTGATTCTACTCGGGTGATTTGGTCTCCATATGCACGGGTCATTTGCTGGGCGAGTTGAAATATCCCCAGAGCACTCTCAGGAGCTTGGCTCATAATGGCTTGGTCGTTCCAGAACGTGAATTCCTTCTCTGTGATGATCACCTCTGCGTTAGCGAAGACATTTGATCCGTCAGCCGAAAGCATCCCTCCAATATGATCAGGATGAGCATGGGTTAGGATGACTTTGTCGATTTGCGAAGGAGTCACGCCTAGGGCAGATAATCCGGCGCTTAAATTTCCAAACCCTGGCCCAAACATATCCAACGCTCCAAATCCTGAATCAATCAGAATGGTTTCCTGCTCCGAAGAGAGCAAAAACGCTGATATGGGTCCCGGGATGGTCTGACCTGTCTGTCCCGTTTCCGCCAAAACGGCATCGATCTCTTGTTCAGGACCCGAAAACAGCTCCCGCCCCATTGGGATCATTCCATCTAAGATTGATGTCACTGTATACTGTCCGATAGTCGCCTGGAATAATCCAGGTGTGATGGCTGCCGGGGCCGGTTTTTTCTCCATCGCACGCAGTGGAGTTGCAGCAGCCAATGCTGTGGATGCGATTGCTAAACCGCCAAATTTTCGACGTGATAGATTCGTTGCGCTTTTCATGTTTGGAAATTTGAAGGAGTGAGTGCTGCGATATAAAATGATTCCAGAATGGCACTCAAATCATTGGTAATTAATTTTCAACCGAACGTAGGTCGATGCCAGGTGCTAGACGCATTGCTTCGAGTTCTAGGCGTGTGGCGTTTGTCTGCCGCTTGAGTGTCTCTGCTGCCGAGATATCAGGAACTGGAAAGGCCGCTACACGTGATGCATAGGCGTAGTTTCCTGCTCGTATGAATGGCCGGAGCCGTTCGATTTCGGTTCGATTCAAAAGCGTCGAAGGCCATGGTGTGGTGAGAAAGCTGCGTCCCATGAAATCAAGAAGTGTGGTGCCTCGGATTCGCTCGCCGTTCTCGATTCGTCTGGGTGCATTAAAGCTTATCCAGGGTCGATCATCAGAGTTGATCGGATACTCTTCCAACTGATCATTCATAGTTTTGAGGTCGCCGATCAATGCGAGGCGTGCGTTGCCGACTGAGCGGAAAAAAAGAGACTGGTCGCGCAGGTATTGTATGGTCGGATGTTGAAGTCGATCTAAGATGCTCGCCTCTGAAATGTCGAAAGGGTGGGCGCTACCCAACAAGGCAATAGTGGGCTGAATAGCGTCGAAGTTACCACGGAGTATCAGCGCATGCTCAAATACTTCGGAGAATGTGCGCATGATGACTTGCATGGATTCTGCGTTCAGCTGGTAGGCAGGCAGCCATAGGCATAAGCTGCCCTCGGGGCTCAAGGTTGCGCGCACTGCGCGGAAGAAGTCTACTGAGTAGAGGTGGCTACTTCCTGCGCGAGAGGGGAGAAATAGATCGCAAATAACAAGATCCTGCGGCGAATCTGAGTGGGTGAGCAAGTGCCGTCCATCGCCGACATAGAATGTCACTCTTGGATCATTGAACAAACGTGTGTTCCACGGCTCGAAGTGATCCTTGGCTGCCTGCATCACCTCTGGGATGAGCTCTGCGGTAGTCAGCTCACTCACCGGAAGGTCAAGCGTAGCATTGGCCGATATCCCCGATGCCGTGCCTATGTAGGATGTGCGGTCGACTGATTTTGTAAACAGATAGGGAACCCATGCTTGCTGTTTTTGTGAGAGCAGCGCGCTGTTCGTGCCATTGAGTGTGTAATGGTAGTCGAACAGAATGTGGCGTGATCCTGCCCCCTCGACAACAGCCACTTCACCCGAGCGCCCGGGGTATGTTTCTATGAGGGGTGTGACCAGAGGTGCGGGGAGTCATGCGGCCTCTTTGAGCCATTCTTGACTTTCGATGTAGGTGGCGCGGTGGG
>JABSRG010000035.1 GCA_013215165.1 Opitutales bacterium
TTTTTGTTTTGTTATCCACTGACCTTCAGTGGTTTAACCGCAACTCGCGATACTTTTTTATGCAAAATCCGGGCTAGGCGGCGGAAGCTGCGATTCAATAATTGTTCAACCTGGAGTGTAGATCAAAGGCGAAACAATCAAAAGCATCTCGTTCTCTTCGCTGAACATCACACCTTCAATACTTCGATCCCCAGACAAAAGTGGCGGCATCGGATCAGGAATGGCACGCATCAACCGGTCAGCAGCCGTGACAGCAACTGCTGTTTTGTGCTTTTCTTGATTTAGGATTACGTAGGCATGTCCAGATTCAAAATCGCTCGGCTTCACTCCAGGATTCCCGAGGATGTCTACCACGCGATACACTTTCTCGCTGAAGACTACTTTTCGAATGACCCCCCCCACTCAGTTGTTCCCGGACTTGACCACTTTGGAGTATACGATCAACTAAATATTGGTGCAGGCCAAATTTTCCCTGTGGAGAATCCACGACCAAAATACCCTCCACGGCCATATTGAGCTTAGATACGATAGACCAACGGATCTCCGTCTGGGTTTGGTGTAGGCTAAGCTGCATGTCTTGACCCGAAAGATTCTCTTTAAGATTATTAATCGCGAACCCAACGTCGTGGCCCATTACAACATCGTTCTCTTCTGATCCTTCGATGATAGCAGCGTTGAATTCGCCTTTGAGCTCCACCTCAAACTGAAGACGACCGGTCAGGATTTTGACTGCGATAAGCAGTTCATCTACCCGCACACTCTCCTCAGATAAATCGCTCATCAAGCGCAACAGTAGCTCTCTGAAAAAAACGGATGACGCGTCATAAATCGCGTCGAATGTAGCGGTCTGACATCGGATTTCTGCGCCCACAGTCGTGAGCTTTACATTCAGGCCAGAATGTTGAAGCACCTCTTTTGCAATGGATTCAAACTTCTTGAGCATCATGCCCGCGGAAGACTCATTCAGACGAATGATACAATTTTGGAGATTATTCAGTGCGCGGTCCAATCCGTTGGCCGCAGCTGCCGCCTTATTGTTTAAACCGCCATACTCACGCCTAAGAAATGCGGCAACATTGATACATCCGTAATTGAGGTCTTTTAGATTCTCTAAAACGTCAGTGATCCGCTGGGTCGGAAGCGTCACAAGGCCACGCTTGCGCTGCCGTGCAAGCGGCCGTGCAATGACATCATTCACAAACTCGACGTCGTCAGCGCCCACCAAGAGTTGGATGCCACTGACAACGAGGCTGAGCAGTGAGAGTTGATACATCATTTTCTCATCAAACTCACCCGTGAGCATACCATATTGCATCCGTGAATTGAGTAAGCTCCATTCTGCTTTCAGCGCCATATGGTAGGTTGCCAAAACAGACTCCACCTCAACCGGGTCGTCGACAAATTCCAAATGGGACACCAAGCCGTCGCGTTTGCTAATTATCCACGCTCTCAAATCCTCCCTTTCCTCAGATGTGCCAGAAAACGCCATCAATTGCTCATCTGCACGCTGGCCAAACACGTCGCTCATCAAGAAGAAGCGGACGCGGCTCATGCTGACGCGGCCATGCTCAGAGCGGTGAGTTGGGGGTGATTCCATCGACATATAAACAGGTAGTTCCAAGGACTAGTGGACAGGCCCAAATGTCGTCCAATTACTCGCCCCACTAAAAGACATTTTTCGAAAATCTAACTCAATTTTACTCAGGCATCCGCGACCTAGTAGACCGAACCTTATTGAAAAGTTCAGTTCATGAGTATCACCGAAAACACATCCATCAATGAGTTCGATGAGTCTTTAGTTGAACAGCTCCACAGCCTCTATGCCGAACAGGCGTTATTGCAGGCCGAGTTGGGAACTTCAGTCACAGAGGAGCTCGTCGCGATCATGAGCAGTTTCGAACAACAGCTCATTCACTGCTACCAGGACAAAGAGCTGTGAGCAGTCCGTTAACCTGAAAACAACCCATCAAATTATCCAAAAATGAGCTTCACCGCCTCACTCCTGCCCAACCTAAATAGACCGCGCACAGGCCGACCAAGCCGATTTCGGTGTGGTCGAAGTTGATGACCAGGGCGTCATCAAACTATATAACAAATACGAGTCAGATCTGGCTTCTATCGCGCCACAAGCTGCTGAGGGGAAGAACTTCTTCACACAGATTGCGCCATGCACCAACAACCGCCTGTTCTATGGACGCTTTCAGGAAGGTGTGCTTAAAAACGAACTCGATTTTGAGATGGACTACGTGTTCACCTACAAAATGAGTCCAACACGCGTGAAAATCCACATGCATCGCGATCCTCGCGATAATCGCAATTGGGTCTTCGTCAAAAAGAACGGATAGGGGTAATTTATCATGACAACCCAAACCGCTACGGCCACAGACTCATTGGTCGAACAGCTCGAGTCCTTGTATGCTGATCGGCAGGAACTGTTTGACCATTTCGGAGTCGCCACGGTCGAGGAAGTGATCGAGGTCATACGCAACATGGAAGACCAGTTGCTTGCTCTCTATGCAGAAGGTGAAAGCCAGCCTAACTCGCCGGAAGAAGAGAGAAATTACAATGGCGAAGAACTGTGGACAAAAATCGAAAACATCTTTGGTGATCTAGCAGCCGTCACAGCAAAGGCTGCCGACGAGTTTGACTTCGGATTCATCCGCATGGACGACCGCGGCACTGTCGAGATCTACAATAAGTGGGAGATGGACCTCGCGAACATGAATCGCTCCGCGGTGCTCAATCGCAATTTCTTCAAAGAGATCGCCCCGTGCACGCACAACCGATTATTCTATCATAACCTACACAAAGCTGCCAAAGAGGGCAGAGCTGTTGACCAAAGGATCGAGTACACGTTTACCTACAAGATGGAACCTACCCCTGTGGATATCCGATTGTTACGCGACCCGACTCGGCGCAAAGCCTATATGCTCATCAAGAGAATGTAGTTTCATCTCAAAGCAGCCCCCTGAATGCATCGACGGAATGTGTCAGGCGGCTGCAGCTATTTATCCCTATTCCACACGGCTCGTGCATAGCCTCAACACACGTTGGCAAAACGAACTCTATGCGCAGATAAAAGAACGCCCCAACCGGCTCTATCTGACACCCGAACGTATCGTACCTCTCGGGTCTATTTGGTCTGGATCAAGAAAGTGGATGCGGCGGCTACGAGCCTCTGGGCTGCGTCCCGGCGACCGCATTTTAGTCGAAGCCGTTCCCAGTGCTACATGTATCAACCTGCTGATCTGCGCGCTTTGGGATCAATACACCTTATGCCCGGTGAACCCAGGCACAGATCTGGAGCTTCACAAACGTACTGTAGATCCCAAAATCGTCCTCAGCCCACGACTTGAAACATGGCATGAAGAAGGAGGCTGCGATGAATCCGATCTCCTCGCCTTACAAGATACACAACATCCCGCAAATGCTGAAATCAGACTTATTCTGCAAACGTCCGGAACAACTGGCACCGCTAAACGCGTAGCGATTTCTGATGAGGGGATATGGGCAAATATCGATGCGCACCGGAATGCCCTGAACCTCAGCCAGAAGCGCATGGCATCTATTCTTCCTTGGCACCACGCCTTTGGCCTCATCCTCGACCTACTTATCGGCCTGCTCGATGCAGAAGAAATCGTGCGCATAACGGATTCTGGGCGCGATATCAACGCTCTCATCAAGCTCTGTAAGGAGCTGGAGATTCAGCACCTCAGCTGTGTCCCAATGACCATCAAAAAAATTGTAGAACACCCAGATGGACTCGATTTTCTAGAAGGACTAGCAGGCGGCATCGTTGGCAGTGCAACGCCTCACACAGCACTCTGTAAAACACTCGGTAGCACGCGCCTTCGTGTGGGCTACGGTCAAACCGAAGCATCCCCAGGTATTCTGCTAGGGGCACCCGGGGAATGGGCAACCCAATACATCGGCCAACCCTGCGGTACCGAGGTATCCGTTGCCTCGGATGGAGAATTGCGCTTTCGAGGCAAAAATCAGTGTCTCGGTTTTTGGGATGACAACACCGGCTTAGAACTACTTCCAAACGGACAATGGATAAGCACCGGCGACCTTGTGGATGCCGCTGACAACAAATTTTATTTCCGAGGGCGCAAGCGCGACTGGTTCAAGCTCAACAACGGTCGCGGCATTCCTGCTGGAAAAATCGAGATCGAGCTAAAATCAAAACTAAGCGGAATAGATGAATGTCTCCTGACAACACCCGACTCTGAATCCCTATTTTTCGCTTACTCAGGCACAGTCGAATCGGAGGCGCTGCTTCATGCTCTCGATGCAGTGCTGGGCAAGCTCACACAACGCCTCCTGCCTCTCTGGAATACATCAGCAAGTGAATGGATTCGCACGCCCAAAGGCGCCTTGGATCGCCATGCAAATCTTAAAAAGCTCCTACCTGACCCTACCCCATGTCCTGCTTAGACAGAGTAACAGCCACAACCCAAACCCGATCGCGACGGAATCTTCAAATCGGCGCGAGACACCGGTTACATCCAGACACCATCGCACAAGCCGCCGCCGATGTGGATAGCCTGCTCGCACTCGATCAAGACGCCGAAAAGGCGATCACACATGCTCATCAGGCTTTTGGTCGAGCGGTTCAGTCAGGACGTGAAATCTACGGTACGACCACTGGATTTGGACCCTTTGTAAAATACGCATCGAGCGGGCGACACTGCGACCTACAGGGTAAAAATCTCATCGCTCACCTTGGCGCTGGCTCGGGAGATCGCACGCCTCTGTGGATTGTCCGCATCGCTCAGATTATTCGCGCCCACTGTATGAGCCAAGGCCGCTCGGGCACCCGCCTCGAAACGGTGCATGCCTACTTAAAACTTTTTAATGATGGGATGGTTCCATCCGTTCCTCAGCTCGGCTCGCTCGGAGCCAGTGGCGACCTGGTTCCGCTCGCTCATATAGTCCGTGCACTGACTGGCGAAACTATGACGGCGCTACTGTCTAAAGAACGTCTATTAGAAGCGGCACCCCAGAAACACTGGTTTACTGAGCGCAACCTACAACCACCCCAGCTATCCTCGCGTGATGCCCTAAGCATGGTAAACGGCACCAGCTTTTCCACAGCTTGGCTCGTAGCTGCCCACCACCAAACCCGCCAACTGATTGAACACGCCGAAACACTCACCGGCTGGCTCTATGCCACCCTCGGAGCCCGTATTGAAGCATTAGACCCACGACTCCACTCCGCGCGCGGTCATCCCAATCAAGTCACCAGTGCAGCGAAAATTCGCCAAGCCCTAGAGGACTTCACACCCAAGACGCGCCCGATGAAGACAGGAGAACGCGCCCTCCAAGAAATCTACTCGGTCCGCTGCGCACCCCAGGTCCTCGGAGCTTGCCGCGACAACCTCGACTTCGCCGAAAATTGCCTCAACAACGAAATCAACGGCATCAGCGACAATCCCGTCATCGATGTCAGTGGCAGCGTAGCTGATCCCATCCACGGGGGAAATTTTTTCGCCCAACAAATCGCCTTCGCCGCAGACCTCCTCAATCTTGCGATCACGCAGACAGCAGCCCTGGCCGAACGTCAAATCGACGCCTTATTCAACCCCGAGATCAACAACGGCGCTCCCCTCCTCCTCGCCTACGAGCCCGGAGCAACCAGCGGCCTAGCAGGCGCCCAGATCACCGCCTCCGCCGTGCTAGCGGAGATGCGCCAACATGCCTACCCCGGATCCATCACCTCGATCCCGACCAACGGCGGCAACCAAGACATCGTGCCCATGGCCAACAACGCCGCACGCAATGCCTATTTCCAATGCAGCAACCTCGCTACAATTTTATCAGTCCTAGCCCGATCCCTAGAGCAATACCGCTTCCTGGCCCAAGAAGGAAAGATCAACACCACACCCACCCGACCCAATTTCATCAGCGCGTGCTGCGCCCCAATCATTCAAGACCGCGCTCTCGAGGAAGAGATTGCTGACATACAGAGCAACTTACTCGATCCAAAATCAAATAAGGAGGACATCTTTAAGGCTGAAGAATAAGACCGTGTACCGCATTATGCGACAGCAGCGTCAAGATGTTGATGCAACAGGGATTGAAGCAGCCGCAAAGCGCATCAGGGGTGCGTCAAAAATTTTCGCTAGATGCGGCTTTGTCGCTCAAAGCGCCAATAATCAGGCAACCCTTAGAGACGATCTTTCGGACAAGCACTAGCGTGCTCGCCATCTTCGCGCTTACGCGCTGCGTCCACTTCGGCAGCCTCTTTTTCCCGGCGGCGTTTTTCTTCCTCGACTACAGCATCGGCCGCCGCTCTGAGCAGCACCAGCCGCGCAAATGGGATTATAGCGATTTGGGGAACGGTAAGCTCACTGACCAAAAAAGAAAAAGCCCTGCTCAACGCGAGCAAAGCAGAAATAGGGAGAAGAAAAGCTGCTAAGGTATCAATTCAAAGCCACCACCGAGCGCTTGTTTTGATGCGTGCTTGTTTTCTTTTTACTCAGAGTTTGGAGTTTTGCTGCTAAGGTATCGTTCAAAAAGATCAAACGCTCTTGACGGCTCATAGCTGACAAACGGGCACCGGTCGCTTCCCGCCATTTACAGGAAGCTTCGATAGCGTCAAATTTCTTCTTCGAGTCCATAAATTAATGATTTAGGACTAACAATACGCACTTCACGGTAACCTCGCAAGAGGTTTGCGGCGTTGAAGGCATTTTCACGCTGAAGGTTCGCTAAGTGCTTAAAATTCCAACTCACAAGATATTCGATCCGCGCCACTGTGCAAATAGCCACATGCTGGGCGTCATCAAAAAACTTCTCCGGCACGATTTCCTGGCTCATGTAAAATTCAGCAAGCTCATCACCTGCTTCACTCGCAAGCAGCAAGGAATCCACGTCAAAGCTACGAGCAAAAAGATCTTTAACCTTCGCTGGAGCACCGCTGATTTCATCCACAGTCACCACCGAGGTGACCATCTCGTAAATGCCTTCTTCGGCTAACTCCCAGAGTCGGCGCGTCTCTTCCTTAAACTCGTCATCAAAGTAACCTCCAATGACAGAGGTATCGATATAGATTTCGAATGCAGGCATGGTTCAACATCAAACGGCTGACGGACCAGAGCCAATCGTTTTCGTCTACGCCGGGTAGGTGCGTTCGTTGAAAAACGAAAAAGCCCCGCTCAACGCGAGCAAGGCCTAAAGGAGAGCTCAACAACTAAGGTAAAAATGCTCAGGTGCGCGTGCGCCAGTAATCAGGACGGCGTTTCACGTGCATGACTGCGATTATCTGCGGACCTTCCCATTCCTCGTTGAAGTGCCCTAAAGTCGCTGACCCCTTTTGCCTTTTCTCTTATCGATCAAGTCTCCGTTATTTCCTACAGAAAGAAGAATTCCCGCGTATTGGCCGTTACTCTTTCTTCAAAAGCTTGGGACTCCATACCAAATAAATTCGCACAAAACTTGGCTATGTGGGCTAAATAGGCGGGTTCATTCGGTTTTCCACGGAGTGGAACTGGCGTCAGATAGGGACAATCCGTCTCGATCATGAGGCGCTCGATGCCTTGTTCCCGCGCAGCTTCGCGGACACTTTCGGCACTTTTATAAGTGATGATCCCCGTGAATGATGCCCGCCCCCCACGCTCATTGAGCTGCTTGACCTGTTCAGGACCTTCGGAAAAACAGTGGAACACTACTTTCCTCCAATCCACGCCCGACTCATCGATAATACGAACGCAGTCATCGAAGGCATTGCGGCTATGGATGACTAGCGGACAGTCTAACTGAAGTGCGATATCCAGCTGGTGCCGGAATGCTTCTTCCTGCATGTCCACTTGCTGAGCGGCGGCGGTTTTGTCATTAGGCAAATGATAGTAATCGAGACCGATCTCTCCTAAGCCAACAGGCGTATGGGGTGGGATGAAAAAACTAGCCAACGCCGACACTTGAGACCACCAGTCCTGATCCACATGGCAGGGATGCATCCCCACAGTATAGCTGATAAAGTCTGGGTAGTCCGCTCGGAGTTGCCGATAAACTGACCAATCGTCCGTGTCCGTTCCGATCGCGACTAAATGTTCCAATCCCTCCGCGCGTGCGCGATCCAGCGTCGCTCCAAGGTCTCCTTTCTTCTGGAAACTCTCGAGATGGCAGTGGCTATCAATTAAAGACATATGGGTGCACTGAATTGAACGATTGCAGAAAAAATGCGAATTTTTTGGAACGATCCACACGATTCGGAGTATTTCAGGACAACATTCTAAGCACTCATGCGCTTCATCACACTCATCCCCTTCTTTTTTATTAGTAGTCTGTGGGCCACACCCACCGACGCATCCAAAATGATGGATGCCCTGCTCACCGCGTATTACCCCATACAGGAACAGTTGGTAAAGTCTGACCAAAGCGAGGCCCAAAAACTCGGGCCGGCATTTCTCCAGGTCCTGACCGAATCCACCTCTAGACTCGAAACAACAACACACGACTCACTGCTACGTGATGCCCAGGCCCTTATCCAGGCAGAGAACCTCGACGACACGCGGCTTCACTTCATGCGCATTTCCCAAACACTGATCAGCATGATCGAGGTTTCCGGTGTCGACCAGGTATCCGCCTACCAAGTCCGCTGCGAATGCATGCAGCCTTACTTTCCTGCTGACGGTGCAACCTGGCTGCAGGCTACTGAACAAATCTATAATCCCTACTGGGGCAGCCGGATGCTCCACTGCGGCCTTCCCGAAGCAGAATATTCGGCAGCAAAGCCGACACCGGAGTGACGTTGACACAGTTTCCTCAACTTGGATACTCCAACGCTTCATGGAACCCGCTGACTCTTTTAGCCTCGAATTTGAAAAACCGATCCGCGATCTCACCGAACAGCGCGATCGGCTGATGCAGGTATCAGAAGAAAACGAGATCGACGTATCCCTCGAAATCCAGGCTATCGAGCGGAAGATAGAGACAACCAAAAACGAGATCTACTCCCAGCTGACGAATTGGCAACGCGTCCAGATCGCTCGCCACCCGGCACGTCCTTACTCGCTCGATTATATCGGTGCTCTGTTTGATGATTTCCAAGAACTTCACGGAGACCGTCGTTTTCGTGACGATGCCGCGATCATCGGAGGATTCGCCCAGTTTCAAGGGCAATCCGTGATGGTCATCGGCCAACAAAAAGGGCGCAACACCAAGGAAAACCTCCACCGCAATTTTGGATGTGCCAACCCAGAGGGCTATCGAAAAGCCCTGCGGCTCATGAAGCTCGCGGAGAAATTTAAACTCCCGGTCATCACTTTCATCGACACTCCAGGAGCCTATCCGGGCATTGGTTCGGAAGAGCGACACGTAGCCGAGGCTATCGCGCTCAATATTATGGAAATGAGTGCCCTGGAGACCCCCATCATCTCATTTGTCATAGGCGAAGGCGGTTCAGGCGGCGCACTGGGGATGGCCGTTGCCGACCAGGTCTTTATCCTGGAAAACGCCTGGTATTCGGTGATCTCTCCAGAGGGCTGCGCAGCCATCCTTTGGAAAGACCGCACCAAAGTGAAAGATGCCGCTCAGGCACTGAAAGTCACAGCAGAGCACGTGAAACAATTTGGCATTGCCGACGCCATTATCCCCGAACCACTCGGCGGCGCACAAAACGACCCAGAATCCGTTTTTGATCATCTTCGCGACACCCTGAACAAAGCCCTCAGCAAGCTCGGAACTAGCCCGATCGAAACCGTCCTTGAGGATCGTTATCAAAAATACCGCAAACTCGGCCCCTTCATCGAGGCGGTCGAAACCACCGAAAGCGACTCTGTCAGCGCCGCAGGATAACCACATCCTGATGGTTGCCGATAACCGCTGGGTGTACTGCCTCGACCTCTAGCACCGAGGACCAATGCGCACGCACATACTCAGCCGTGTGCAGGGACCCGCGATAGTGCTCAAGCTCGCCGAAAACCGCTTCTAAGTCTCGGCTGGGTCCCAAATCGAAAAACCCCCGCTCAAACCATTGCGCCCAAGCGCTATCCGGTAGATCAAATCGCGCGGCGCTGGCGAGTCCGTGAACGGTTACGAGGGTTACGCCACCTGGACGCAAGAGGCGTTTAAGCTCAGATAACCAGCGAAACTGCGCTTCCTCACCGAGATGAGTGAAAACAGAGATGCCAAAGATGAGATCGAAGGAAGCATCCTCAAACGGAGTGGGCGGCTCCAGATCACAACCCAGCCAGGCTTCACCTTTACCGAGATGCTGATGGCACCAAGCCGCGTTTTCATGATCAATGTCTACGCCATGCATGCGCCAATCGGGACGATTGAGCCAACGAGACACACGGCCACAACCACACCCCCAATCGAGTACCTCCACTAAGCCTTTTGGCCCAAGATATTGATCGCCGAGAGCCGCGATCTTTTGTGCTGCTGAGTGGCCTTCGATAAAAAAGGGGGCCAGGTCGCGACCTCCGTGCACCCGGAAACGCAACTCGGCATCTGGGATTGGCAAGCGAGTCGAAATCAAATCAGTCGGCCCAGAGAAACCCTGTAATTTATCCCCACCCTTTCGCGTTAACTGCCATCTCTTATCTTTGCTACAAATCTCAATCCGAAACCCTTTCGGCTCGGACGACGGGAAAAATGCGAACAACGCATCGAGATCTGGCCGCTCAAAACGCTGTATATTTACGATCTCACCCGCAGTTTCCAAAGCAAACAGAGGCACGCCTCTATCGAGACTCCAGCCCTCCAAAAAAAGGCGCTCTTCCTCCACACTCATGTCGTCCACGCACCACCCGGCTGATGCGAGCGCCTCTGTCTTCAATGCCTCCCAATTTTGCACTGAGCAGAAATAGAGAATTTGATCGCAACGAACCAGCAAGAAAACCTAGCCAGCTCCGTCTTAATGACACAACCTTTTCACATGACCCCCAGTCACTCAGACATCCATGTCAGGGTGGAGGACATCTCCAAGCTCTACCCCATCCATCAAAGTGCCGCGCACGTATTAGGCCGCCGGGTAGGCTCATTATTCAGACAAACAACGCCAAAGAAAAACACCGTACACCGCGCCTTGGAAAACATCTCCTTTGAGCTGCAGCGCGGCGATTCGCTGGGGATAGTCGGCCGCAATGGTTCGGGAAAAAGCACGCTTCTCCAAATGATAGCGGGCACCTTGAGCCCTAGCTCCGGCAGTCTCTCGACGTTGGGCCGTATAGCAGCGATTCTTGAGCTGGGCGCTGGGTTTCATCCCGATTTTACCGGCCGCGAAAACGCTGTACTGCAGTTGGCCATCCTGGGATTTTCCGCAGATCAAGCAGCCGAACGCATGGAAGCCGTCGAAGCTTTTGCGGACATTGGAAAGTTTTTCGAAGAACCCATCAAAACGTATAGCAGTGGGATGCTCGTGCGGCTCGCCTTTGGCGTTATTGCGCACTCTGAGCCAGACATCCTGATCGTCGATGAGGCGCTCGCTGTAGGGGACGCCCTGTTTGTCCAAAAGTGTTTGCGCTTCATCGAGGCGTTCCGCAAAGACGGTATCTTACTCTTCGTTTCCCACAGCACCAGTGCAGTGCGCACACACTGTGATCGGGCCCTCTGGATCCACTCAGGGCAAGCGCACATGATGGGGCCCTCGAATCAGGTGACTGAGGCTTATATTGAAGCATTTTTTAATGAGAATAATAAACAGGTTGAGGCGAGTATAGATGCGCTGTCGGATGCCGATTCGGAGGAACAGAAGAAGCCCGTGAAGTTGCCGACTACCGTAATTCCAGCTTCTCGAAATAGCCCCCGCATCGATATGCGACGGGCATTCATCAATGGGTCGAACCTGAGGAACGATCTTAAAGTGATACCCTTTGATCGCGAAGAGGCTCAGTCTTTTGGTAATCGAGGAGCACGGATCGAAGATGTCGATCTGCTAAATGAGAAGGGACAAGCCTTGAGCCACTGCGTCGGGGGAGAACGCGTCTGCCTGCGTGTGGTGGTCACGTGTTATCGTTTACTGAAATCACCTATCGTTGGATTCTTTGTGCGCAACAGCGTCGGCTTAGAGATTTTTGGGGATAACACTTTCCTGAGTAGCCAGATGGACGGTAAAAGCCCATCGGTCCAACCAGGCCAGCTCCTGTCCGCGCGCTTCGATTTTGAAATGCCGATCCTCCCTGAGGGTAATTATACGATGACCATCTCAATCGCTGACGGAGATGAGCACACCCACATTCAGCATGAATGGATTCACGACGCCATCGCCTTCGAATCCTTGAGTTCGAGTGTTTGCACCTGCCTCGTAGGCATCCCTATGGAAAAGATCGTCCTGAAGACGGGGCACAACATTGAGGACGTGGAGTGAAGCTACCCGAGGATTTGCCCAGTCGGACCCCACTGCATCCTCCACTTGTCGGTGCTGGAGCCTGGTCAGGACACCTTCCCTTCGCCTACGATTTGGTATGGGCATTGCAACCAAGACACATTGTTGAACTCGGCGTCGACCGTGGGGAATCGCTGCTCGCATTTTCTCATGCGGCTCAACTTTATTCTCTGGAAACCTCGATCCTTGGTGTCGATTCTTGGAAGGGTGATACCCATGCCGGGAGTTCTTCCATACACCTGATGGAGTCTGTGTTGTCTGATTTAGACGCCCTCGACTTTCCTGGAACGCGCATCGCACGCAGCTACTTTGCTCAAGCCTTGGGGGATGAAAAAGACGGATCCATCGACCTCCTGCACATCGACGGTCTGCACACCTACGAAGCTGTCATGCGCGACTGGAATGATGCCCATGCCAAGCTCTCGGATCGTGCAGTGGTGTTGTTTCATGACACGCAGGTCGTTGGGGGTGAGTTCGGAGTGCACCGAGCTTTTGAAGAAATCGTTGGCGACGGCGAACAAGTCACCTTCAACCACTTCTTTGGGCTGGGTGTCTTGCGAATTGGAACGGCACAGGGCGAGCGTTTTGAGCACTTTTGGGACTGGCTGAGAAATAATTTTTCGCAGGCTGATCAGCACTATCGAGAGGCCTTTGAGGGCATGGCAACTTTACCTAATGCAGACCAAGCTCGACTGCGACATACGGCAGGCGTTGCTGAACCTTTTGACACCCCTTCGGCAGAGAGACTTAACATACCGGTAGATGCTGTGCCGGTGCCGTTCAAACGGCCAGGTAACCCCTTGGCACCCGCCTATGAAGCGACGAAAAACCTAGCCCCGGCTACAGGTAGCATGTTCACGATTTTAATGCCTATTCATGAGCCGGAGATCGGCTGGCTCGAAGAGGCGATCGACAGCGTAATGCAGCAGACGATCTCGACCTGGGAACTCATCCTGATCGACGATGGCAATGCCCCCGAAATCGCCAGCGTGCTCACCGAACTCTGCCAGCAGGATGAGCGGCTCAAATTACTCCGCAACACGACGAACCTCCACATTGCAGGAGCACTGAATCGGGGCATGAGTATCGCCAATGGAGACTGGGTGTTCGCACTGGATCAGGATGATAGAATATATCCGGATGCGCTTGAATTGCTCTTGTGTTACATGCGTGAGTATCCAGATGCCCAGCTCATCTACAGCGATGAGGAGAAAATGGATGCGTCGGGAGAAGAACGCTTTGAGCCCTACCACAAGCCAGGTTTTCAGCCAGAACTCCTCGGCACCCAAAATTACTTCAACCACATCACCTGCTATCGAAGAGAACTTGTAAGTAGCATTGGAGGCTATCCTAAACACATCCCGGGCTGCCACGATTGGGGGCTCGCTTTGAAAGCCTCTCGGGCTGTTTATGCCGATAATGTGATACATCTGCCCTATACCCTTTACCAGTGGCGCAGCCATGAACGCTCCACTGCAGAGACAGTAGAAGCTAAGCCCTATGTGCTCGATTCTGCTAAGAAATGCGCGCAGGAATACTGGGGCAATCAATGGGATGTCAGTCTCAGCGAAGCCGGATATATTCAACTGATTTTCTGCGAAACGAAAGAAGCTTCACAGCTCCAATGGAACCCAGGCGAGCGTATTGTCACGCTGCGTAAAGAAGCAGATAGTTTTAACTCAGAGTATTGTTATATCTGGCCCAACAATGACTCATTAGACAGCGCAGTAGTGAATCAGCTTTCAGGATTTGCATCACTCAACGAAATCGCCTGCGCCGTCCCCTACCTCGTCCGCAACGGGAATTTTATAGATAATGCCTATGCCTTCGATGCGTCCGGGCAGCTACGTCCGGTCCATGACAGCGAAGAAATTGCAGCAAACGGATATTTCCATCATCGACGACTCCCGATCAACCCAGATGCTATCGAGCTTTCATACGCTGTATTTCAGCGAGAACGCTTGCTAGCACTGTTGGAGAGAATCGACGGAGAGCTGAACCATGGCTCGCTCGTAGCGGCGATGCGCGAACTCTGGCTGAGGCCGATTCTAGTGCCGATACAGATTGAGACTACCAGCGAAATCCAGCGCTTACCCATGGGGAATTTAAGCGACAAAACGTTTAGCAGGAAACACCCGCGTTCACCTCAACGCATGGACCGTCCGTTTACGGGCTTGCGTAGCCAGCGCCATAAATGAGTGGGTGTTGTGGAGCAGCGACATATCAAACACTTTGCCACAGAACTTGTAGTGGCCGCGTTGTTTGTGAAGCACGCCATGTTGGCCTGACTGAAGTCGCACGGCCTTCTGCTTGCGGCCCAATTCGAAGTCAGACTCCCAAAAATTTTCGATGATGCACACCTGCTCCCAATGAGACTTCATCATCTTCCACAGATCTAGATACTGGAACTCGTCCTTGTGGAATGGATTGGGGCTACCCGGCTCACCTGGAGAAAACATTTCTTTGTTGGGAGTCCCAATCATCACCCAACCGTCATCCTTCAGCACCCGTGCCTTCTCGGATAGAGCACGCTCAGGATCTTCAAGATGCTCTAGATTTTCCGAAGAGACGACCACATCGAAGCTGCGATCCTCAAACTTCAGCTCATGGGCATCCATTTGAGCGAATGAGCCAAAAGCTCCAAATTTACACTCAGACATGCTCACTGCCCCCGGATCATAATCGACTCCAAAATACTCCGAGCATCCCCCTTCCGTTCGCAATAATTCTGACCCGTAGCCGGCACCGCAACCGACATCCAACACAGATGCCCCCGACACCTGATGCGCGAAGAAAACATATACTTTGCGGTGATTTTCGAAATTCCAATCCGGATTCTCCGGCGAGACGCGCTCCTCAATCATCACGCTCTTTACCGGGGTTTCGCTTGCGCTCATGGGCCTTAAAAACACGCACCATGGTTTCTAATCCCATAGATTCCGGAGTCCTCGTCACCTGTTGCACACTAAAACGCGCGCCGACCAAGGAGAATCGCTGGATGCCTCGGCGCTCACTTTCAAACTCTACAAATCGCTCCTTTATGTGAACCGATGCCAAGGTCACCCCCTCCCATTCTGGCACTCCATCTCCTTCCTTCAGCCAATGCGAACGTCCATGTTTCTCATCGTATATCGAGCACAGCAGAGCCTCCTCAGTATGGAAAAACCCTTTCAATTGAAATGGAAAGTCTTCAGCCCAAACGCAATTTAGGAGAAATATGAGGGGCACTAGACTGCATCTTTGCAAGAAGGACATCGCTCAGCACTATACAGATATATCGGCACAAAAAAAGCCCCGGGTAGATACCCAGGGCTTAAATCTAGATCAATAAGAGAGGAGTCGCTTACTCAGAAACCGAGTTTGCGTAACCCAGGTCATAGGCCTCAACGAGGACTTCGCCCGAATCGGTATCTGTTTCGCCGGAAACAACAACTGCATAGGATCCAGCGTCAAGAGTCAGGATAGCTGCGGTATCTGTTGAAAGAACTGGCGCAACTGCTGAGGGAAATGTCGTAGAAGAATCGAAATCATCAACTACAGCAACTGAAACGAATTCAGTTCCGTTAAAACGAAATAGAGTCATTGTAGGGTCTTCGAGGGTATCTACACCTTCGTCAGAGATAGACTTAGCAGCAAGATACATATCGGTCGTCGCGGTCAGGATGAATCCAACGTTAACCTCTGCACCAGGATTTACCGTCAAACGCGAAGACACTGCTGTAATTGAACTAGTCTCGGCTCCAGAAGTATCTGCAAGAAACCCATACTCATCCAGAGCTGTCCAACCAGCGATCCAAAGCTCAGCATTCGGATCAAATGCTCCGCGATATCCGGTCTGAACGAAGAAGTCACCATCTGGAACAGCTGCAGCACCATAAATGGCTGGGCTGTCGGCCGATGGACGAGGATCCAAAGTGCCGTCACCAGCGATCGAGATGGAGTTCAAGAGAGGATTGGTGACTTCGTTGTTCCCCGCAGTAATCACTGAGGTAATATCAACATTGTCGCCCGTCAAATCCTGGATTCCCGCAACCGTGTTATTGTCTGATACTGAAGACCACCAGATTCCATTAACGAAATTAAGGCGATCAAGAGAGAGGTCTTCAGAGATGTCAGACTCGATAAGAAAGAGTTTATCGAAGTTGGTGAAGATGGAATTGTAATATTCACTACCAGCATTGTCTCGGATATTAAGAGCAGTGTTTTCTCCCCAACCGATAGCAGTCACGTTTGCCAAAACACCTTCTCCAAGTGGAGTTGCTTCGAATTTTGGTGAAGTGGCACCGTCGTGCTCACCAGCCTTGTCCCCTGCATCTTCAGTAGCTTCACGCTGAATGTGGAAGACGAACTGCATTTTACCGCGCCAGCCTTGATCATAATCAACACCGTCGTCGTATCCAAAGGCGTTGACAAAATACTTCACGTCTACAGTTCCACCGAAGAATTCAATCGCATCATCCTTATTCGCGAAAACCTCGATGAACTCGATAGTCGTTTCTGATCCCACACCACCAAGGGTGAGACCGTTGATCTCATTGTCGGCACCAACTACTGAGCCCCCATGGCGAATGCTGACATAACGGAGAGTTCCTGAATTATCGTCATCATCACTTCCACCAAAGGTAATTAATTCTTCAATTCCAGCTCCCTCAAATCCCTCGATCTGGTCGGTAATGGGATCAGTAAAAGTGGTCTCACTGTCAGCGCGTGAGTTGATTGACGCGTCACCTAAGATAATTAGACCACCCCATAATGCCGCGTCATCTGCCGTGAGGTCGCCCTCCTGAGCCAGAATAGAAGTAAAGACGATCGGAGCATCTGCAGTTCCCTGAGCGTCGATCGTCGAGCCGACTGTAATAATGAGAGCAGACGCGGGCTCGGTCTCCTCACCATATATTGTAGTTCCAGCTTCGATGGTCAGCTCTGCTCCCTCGGTGACAAAAATTTGCCCGTCGAGAACGTAGGTATTGTCTGCCGACCAAGTTGTATCCGTCGTGATGTTTTCACTAACGGTGATTTCCGCTGCAAAAGCTGCAGTTACAGAGAAAGCAGCAGAGGTTATTAGTTTCGTGATTGAGTTATTCATGGTCATTTTGGATTTCTAATTAACTGATTGCTAATTAAAAGAGTAGGAGGCCCCTATCGAGAAGCTCATACCTCGTGAATAGGAGGAGTAAATAATCTCCTCATTTTGTAATGAAACAGTCTTTTCAAAGTCAGGGTCTAAAAGGTTCTCCGCTTTTAGCTTTAAGCTCCATCGATCGCCGAGCTGTTTTGAAATAATAAGATCTAGGTTTGGAGCAGGTTGTTCAAAAACGTCAGGGAGTGGTCCTGATGTAACAAGGTCCAAGCTCTCTCCCACTATGTTGAATGCCAAAGTGGCAACCAGCCCCCATTCAGGGTTATTATAGGTAGTATCAAGATTAAATGTATATTGAGATTGCCCAACCAATTCTCTTATACTTTCGAAATCCGGTATAACGCTTCTTAGTGATGCGAGTTCGTCATCAGGAATACTAACCTCGGAATCTATGTAAGCGAAATTAGTTCCAAAACTCCAATTTGAAAGTGCATCAGAGATAAATCCAAGGCCCTTGCGAAACTCGATTTCCACACCTTGGACTTTTCCCTCCTCAACGTTTTGGGGCGTGATAGCGCCCGTAGAATCAAGGATTTGCTCTATCGGGTTAGCCAGTTCTTTGTAAAAAAGGCTTACCGCTATGATTTCACCGTCATTTGGAAACCACTCCCAACGGAGATCAAAATTGTCTATCTCGGTAAGCTCCAAGTTGGGATTTCCTCGATAAACCTGATCGGTGAAATTATCTGAAATACGAATATCCGTTAGCTCTTTATATGTAGGTCGAGCCATCGTTTTCCCGTAGGCAAAACGCAAATTCTGTCGCTCATTAATAGAGTAGACCAAGCTAAACGCTGGCAAAAAGCTTTCTTCCTCTAATAGACCTGCCTCCGCAAGCGTATTTGTTGGCGTAGTCTTAATATCAGTAGTTTCAAAACGCGCCCCTGTGATCACGCGAAAATCCTCAAAAAATTTGAAGTCCACCATAGCATAGGCTGCTTTTATAACTTGCTTTCCTGTATAGTTATTAAGTGTAGATGCGCGCTCAATAACGTTTCCGAATTCAACACTGTCTTCTGTTCTTTCTGTAATACCCACAGGGTTGGGGTAGTTGAAAAGTGACTCCTCAGAATTGGGAGATATCCTGAAGTTAAATGAATCTTCTATGCGGTTACGGTCGCCATAGCCATATAGCCCTCCGAACTTTAAGCTGAGATCTAAATCCCTGAACTGCTTAAAATTGTAAGTCATATCAACAGAAAGTTCCGAATTCCGGTCAGTCAGATCGCGAAATATCCGAGATGAATCAGAACCTGAACGATCTTCAAAAACCCCATCTGCCATATTGTAGCGATAGCCAAATGCTCGATAATCAGGCTGCTGCTGCGTACTTCTAGCCAGCGATAGTTGCCACTCCATTTTCCACTCGTCGTCTTCTCCCCAAACTGACTCCGTAGCCAACTGCACAGATGAAAGAGAACGTTCCGTGTAGATAATGTCGTAAACAGCGTTCAAGAGACTAACTGCATCGTTTGGATCTTCTCCGATTCCTCGCCGGACATTATCGTCGCCGGACTGATTGTGAAAAAGATCCAGTGTAATTTTGTGAGACTCCGAAGGCTTGAAAGCTAACTTTCCGAACAACCCCCAGTTCACAGACTGTGTCGATGAGGTCGTTCCCAAAGGTTGAATGCCTAGATCAGTATTTTCTAAATTCGCAAAACTTTCGCCAAATCCAGAGCTGTAATCCGACAGATTTGTTGAAAAAATTCGGTTATATTGAACTTCCGTTCCTTCAAAATCCAGAGCCTGAAATCGATTTGTGATCCCGTCATCATAAAACGATGAACTCGCATCATATGTCAGGCTAAAAATGTAACCTAGTTGCTTTTCACTCTCGAAATCGAATCGATCGCCAAATGCAACTGAGAATCCACCATTTGGAAGAGCGTTGTCTTCCGAGGGGAAATAAGTGTCGTTTGAAAAAGCACGTGTGGCCGAATTCAGTTCTTCGGCCAATGAGAAATCTCCAGAACGTGCCAGTATCTGTGCCCGACGGGGTGAGGGTATCTCCTCTGGTAAACTAGAAGGGAGCTCACGACTACCGTCGTCCATGCCCAGCCAATCAGTTCCTCCTCCAGGAACGACAAGTATATCTTTTCCAGTAGTTTTTGTATTGTAGCTTAGAGAACCAGAAACCTTATAAAACCACCCATCAGGAAAATCCTTAGTTTTGATGTTTACGGATCCTCCAGAGAAGGCACCCGGCTGATCCGGTGTGAAAGACTTGCTTGTTACAATGCTCTCGAGGAGATCACTGGGAAACTGATCAATCTGAACTGCACGACGGTCGGGATCTGAACTAGGGATAGACGCTCCGTTCAGTAGGGTGTTTGAATACCTATCTCCAAGTCCACGGATGACTACATATTTGCCATCCTGGACCGACGCACCTGTAACCTTTGTCATTGCCTCAGCCGCATCTCCTAACCCCAGACTTGAGAATAAATCTGAACCAATCGCATCACTTACGGATGCGGACTTCTGTCGGTCAGCGAGGAGCGCCAGGGAATTTGAGACGACCGCTTCATACTCCACAACGAAGGCTTCGAGTTCGACAACACCTTCTTCAAGAAGTTTATCGGCTTCTGATACCGCACGGGGCAAACCCAGCTCCAAGGGAGAGGTGACGCCTGCTTCGACTATCACATTATCCACCTGGATCACTTGGTAGCCATCACGATCAAACGTGACATTCACACTGCCAGTAGGAATATCCTCCAGGCTGTAGCGGCCATCCAAGTCGGTAGTCGCACTTATCCCCGTTCCCTCTACGACTACTTTCGCACCGATGAGGGGCATAGCGGTATCAAGATCAACTACCAGACCAGCGATCCTTCCAGTGGCAGCAACGGCTTCTGTATCTTGTGAAAAAGTTTGAGTCACGCCTGCGATGCAAAGCGCACCGCAGAAAGCGAGTAATCGGGAGAGTAATGTGTGCATAGATCTAGAAGCGCCTAAAGAAATGGATCCCGAATCCACACGCGCAATCTAGAACTCCGCCCTTAACGGAGCTTTAACATTGTTACAGAAATAGGGCTATTTCGTGACAAATCTCCAGGATGCGTCCTGGAAGGAATACACCCAATAGCCCACAGCTGTTGCTTCACCTACAAATTCCCACGCGTTCACACTTGAATTGTAAACGTAGGGATAGCTGCCGCTATCGGTCCATGCCCAGCCACTCTCGGGAAAGTATATCCAGAATCCTGAGGTCGATCGCTCAGCGATATGGATCCAACCCAACTCTGCGTTATAGATCCACGGAGAGAATGTGTCATTGAAAAGGCCGAACCATTCTAACTGGAACCAGCCTGATCGCATCGGCGCAGCGCGCTGGGCGATGAAGCTGTTCGGCACAGATTGGGCAACGGGATTCGTGGATCTCAACACGGTTCCTAGGGCTCCCCCGACAAAGCTGTACGTCTCCGAAATCGTCACATTGAAGAGAGCCTGGTCTGTCTTAGAAAGTTGCCTGCTCCAGGCTTCACCCAATTGAGAAAACAAGATGGTGCCCTTGGTTCCTACCGCCAGGAATCGATTTGCGCCGTAGCTCACAGAATTTATGACCAATAGGGAGTCGCGGAACACGCGTCGCCAAGTCCTAAAATCCTCGGAAAGGAACAATTCGCCCGAGACTGTAGCAATGACAGCTTTATCTCCCGAAGACACCCCAGCGCTGAGACTTGAGGAAGTCGCCACAGATTGTGGCGACCAGCTCTGACCGTCAGAGGAGGCCTGCAAATTACCTCCATCGCCGAGAGCAAACAGTCGCCCTCCGCCCACAAACAAATCATTCACTTTTGACAACTGTTGCAGGCTTATTTCTTCAAAAGAGTCCAAGTCCGTAGATCGATATACTTTCCCAAACACAGAACCGATATAATAGGCGCCCTTGAAATACTCGACACACAGAAGGGGTGAACTGAAATTTGTAAATCTCGCCTCCCAAGTAACTCCATCGGTGGAAGTATAAATGGAACGATAGGATCCTGATCCAATTGCCCGGAATAACCCGACTGCAATCCAACCATTGTTTAGATAAGCTACCTGATGTATCCGAGTCCCAGCATTTAGCACCTGGGACCATTCTCCAGCATTCGCCTGGAAGTAGAGTGTGCCCGAAGAGGTAGCTGCGACGACATCGTCTCCATTTGACGCAATACTCAAGATGCCCTCATCAACGGGGAAGTCTCGTTCACGCCAACCGCGATTAATGACCTCGACACCGACCTGAATCGTCCGCTCGACTTCTGCCGCCGGTAAGAAATCGTCATCGCCTTCCTGCGATGCAGTCACGATAATCGCCCCTTCATCGAGAGCTGTAAGGATATTATCTTCTAAACTACCAGGACCACTTGTAAGGGCCAAAGTTACCGGGAGACCACTGCTCGCCAAGGCGCTGAGTTCAACCTGTTGCCCCACAAAATCGTTTGCAAAGACTTCGTCGAAAGTGATCGACTGCTCTGCGCGCTCGACATTAAAGATCTGAATTTCTTCCGACTCGCTAAAATCTGCAGTTGCCGCCGTAAATGCCCTTACCTGAACACTGCCGGCACCCTGTAAAGTGAGACGATTTCCCTCTATGGTTGCATCACCTTCCAACACCTCAAAGAGAACCGTAGAACCACCCGACGCCTTGGCGCTCAGCACAATCGTATTTGGCGAAAACGGCTGGTCTGGGATCTCATCAAAAACAATACTTTGAGCCTGCTTAAGGACTGTTATCGTCGCCGTCACCGAATCTGCCGCTTTAAAAGCAGCATCACCTTGCTGGCTGGCTGTCACAATAAACGTACCTTCCTGCAACGGAGTGACAAACTCATTAAATTCCCCGGTGAGTCGAGCGATAGAATCATCAGAAACGGAGAATGAAACAGGTAAGCCACTTGAACTACGTGCTACCAGTGGAACCCACTGCTCTCCCAAACGCACGGCTGCAAATGGCTCAAAGGAAATACTTTGTGCCTCCGCTGGTATAAAGTTTCCAGACGTGCGCACCTCTCCAAACCCCCCTACGAATGCGTACAAGCCATTTCTAAAATCGGCAGATCGGATCAACTGATTTGTTCCGGTATAGCGCGGGGTCCACGAAGTACCGGAAGAAGAAGACAAGAGCACGCCATCTCGCCCAGTCGCGATGAACACATTGTTTGCAAAACTGACATCCACCAGGTCCACCTCGACCTCCGAGTCTACAATTTGCCAGGTGCTCCCCAAGTCGGTAGAGCGCACAACAAATCCACTTTCTCCCACGGCAACAATCGTTGTCCCGTCAAAAGCTACTGCAGATATATCAGCACTCAGTCCCGAGGCAAGTAATTCCCAGTCTCCAAGCTCATTTTCGCGGACCACAACCCCCGAATCACCCACGGCCAAGAAACGATTATTTCCTACAGGAACAACGTCTCGGAGAGGCGTGAGTGTCGGGGATAAAACACTAATCCACGACTCGCCATTGGCGGAGGAGAGGATTGTTCCACTATCGCCGACCGCCACATATTCTCCACCGCTGACAGTAGCAGCATATAAATCTTTAACCGTCGGCGTAAAGGCAGACGCCCAGGACTCACCGAATTTTGCAGCTGCCACATCTGAATCCGAGAAAAAAACCGATCCGCTATCCCCTACGACAACCACTTTTCCCGTGCCAAATACGCCGGAATTCAAATCAACAGATACTCCAGGGTCTCTCAATAGCCAATTTAACCCATCCCCCGAAGTAAGCAACTGGCCATTATTACCTGCGGAGACAATATACTCTTCACCGAATATGATAGCATTGAAAGGATCAGCGAGGGCGGCATTATATACCCGCCAATCCCGGCCTGCTTGAGACTGAAGCACACGACCAGAATCGCCGACTCCGATGAAGCCGTATTCTGAGAAAGTAACGCCAGATAGGTCATCGGAGGATTGTGAGAATCTTGTCTCTGTTGCGCCGAGAATTCCATCGGTTATTCTTAAAATCGCGCCATCTCGGCCCACAATAGTAAACGCCGGCTCACCATCAGGTTCCCCATAGGCTACCCCTTCATAGGGAAATCCTCGCTGAATGCTGGTGAATATCGTCTCTAAAACTAGCGAGCCCGTGCTGATATCTACAGATTGGACGTCCGTTACAGGAAAGCTATTCGCCTCAGCATATCGATCTCGATTCCGAAAAATCATATTTTCTCCAACCAACATAAAGACACCGTTTCCAGCTGCGATTTCCTTGATCGTGTCGGTAACGAATCCATCACCTCGCCGAGGGGGTATTCGCCGAACAAAACTGCGACCATCAGTAGAGGTACCAATAGTCGTCGCATTCTCATTTTGCTGCTTAAATTCGGTTGCAGATCCACCGATCATGAAAATACCATTGTAGAAAGTGGCAGCGAAGAAATCTGGTCCTTCAAAGGCTGGAGTACTCGCAGAAGCCCAGTTTCTGCCATCGTTCGAGACTAATGCGCCTCCGCCTAGGCCAACGGCGACAAAAGTTGGCACGCCTCCAGGGTCCCCATAGACGACGTCCTGTAAGCCCGCAAACCAGATAGTATTTTGCTCCCAATCCAACCCATCGGTGGAATACAAAATGTCTCTTTCCCCCACCACTAAAAAGGTGCCATTTCCGTAGGTGATCGCGTTGAGATTACTTGTTGTCCCAGACTCTACCGTTTGCCAAGAAATCCCATCGCTCGACACCAAAATAAGGCCCTCATCGCCCACTGCAACAATCACACCGCGTCCTACGATTACCTCATTCAAATCTGTCCCAGTGATTTCAGGAATCTGTGCTTCCCAATCGTCCAAGCCACTCACGATTCCCACGCTAGACGTCAAAATAATCCCGTATTCACCGACAGCGACCAACAGATCATTGTCCGAAGATACAAAATTGAGCCCGGTCGCTCCCCCAGATGCAAGTGCCGTCCAGCTTACCCCATCCTCTGAACTTAGGAAACTAAAGCCTACGCCCACGGCAACGAAGGTATTTCCTGAGTAAATGACGCTATGGATGTCCTCGCGTACTCCCGTTTCTTGGCGCACCCAAGTCGTTCCAGAATCAGACAGAAGCGCTACTCCGTCCTCACCCACGACAACAAAGCGTCCCCTGCCAAAAGCGACCGAATACAAATAGTCCGTCGTGAAAGAGACCTGAACGTCCCAGTTTATACCATCGTCCGAAAAAATGATGCGTCCATTATCCCCCACGGCCACCAGCCCGTCACTACCTGCGGCCACCGACTGAAGGTCATTACCAGCGCCGCTGCTTCTCACAATCCATGTGGCACCGTTGCTACTCGTAGCTATAGAAAAATCGTCCCCCACAGCCACGAGAAGATCCAGCGATGATGAATAAGTCACCGAGCGCAGATCGCCCAATCCGCTGACAATCCGACGCGTCCAGACCGTTCCATTGTTTGAGGTAAAAACCGAGCCCCCTTCACCCACGACGACAAACTGATCCTGAGATTCGTGGTAGACGACACCATAAAGGTCCTCAGTGAAACCACCTCCCAATGTCGAGGATACCCAAGACGCTCCATCCGATGACCGAAATAAGCGACCGTTGTCCCCTACGGCCAAATGGATACTTCCATTGAATGCAGATCCATTCACTGAGTCGCGAATGTCAGCATCGCGCACGGTCCAAGCCACCCCCGAACTAGAGGTCAAAATCACCCCATTACTCCCTCCCGCAATGAATTGACGGTTAAAATAGTGAGCCTCCTGGATATCATAAACAAAGCCAGTAGAGCCCTCTTCCCAGAATTGCTTGTCCAAGCTTACCACAGCGTCTCCGGTCTCACCGAGAACAATGATCGTCCCGTTCTCCTCCGCTACCGTGTTCAGTCCCTTCGCTCTTGACGCGAACTGAACTTCCCAGAAAACCCCGTCGCTCGACTGTAGCAGCGTGCCCTCTTCGCCTACCGCGATAAAATCCTCTCCGTCGTAGAGCATATCATTAAGCGAGTTTCGGGTGAAGGAATCCGAAACGCCGACGGTCGTAATCGTCCAACCCGCCTCAGGATTATCCGCCGTGGCAACTGTTAGATCATCACCCACTGCGACGAAGATCCCCTCACCGTAAGCGATAGAGTTTAGATCGTTGCCATCGACGCTGAGCGAGCGATCCGTCCAACTCAACGCATTGGCAGAAGTTAACAAGCTGCCATTATCGCCTACCGCAACCAGCCTCGACTCCGCAAAGACAACATCGCGCAGCCTTGAAGAAAATCCAGACGGAGAGCTACGCTGAGTCCATGTAATACCGTTGGGTGACGTCAATATTGTCCCGGACTCTCCCACTGCGACGAAGAGACCTAATCCAGAAGCGTAGGTGATGCCTTCAATGTCCGTTGTCACACCTGAATTTCGGTCCGTCCAATTTATGCCGTTCGAGGAAGTACGAACCAAACCACTGCGACCTACTGCGACGACAGTGCTACCGTCATCTGCAAATCCCAATACCTCGGAAGTGTTATCAACTGACGGGTTGCTCCATGTCCAGTTATCGAGGTTATTGTTCTGAGAAATCAGATCACCCAAATCGATCAAGAAACTCGTCTGAGCCGTCAAATAAAGGTCTGTGGTCGTCTCGACATAACTTGCCGAAACAGAGACCAGGCCACTCCCTTGGACGTACAAGATGTTGTTCTCCACCGAAGCATCTCCAAAATCCACTGTCAAGGTGATGTCAGTTGCCAAAGGCGAATCTGCTGTTGCTACCACAGGGGTAAAGCCCGAAGCCAGAGCTGAGAGTTTAGGAAAAAACTCAATTGCAAAACCTTCATCGGCGAAGGAACTCGATTCATCAACCTGGTAGTTAATGACAACCGGATACTGAAAACTAATTGAACGCGTCACGGTAGCAGCTACCGCAATCGCCTCGGTTCCCGACTGATCGGCATCAATCACGACAACGCCTGGTTCAGTTGCAGCCGTGCTTATTCCCTGCAGAAAATTGGTAAATATAAAATAATCCCCGCCTGCTGGAGGTGCCGATGCACCATCATCGATCGTGTATGTCACTGTGAGTCCAGCACTCGACGTCGCATCAAGCTCAACGACGGTGCCTACCTCAACCTCGGCGGGAGGGTTAAAACTGATCTCTTGTGGCTGAGGCTGACCCCAAACAAAGCTTGAGGGTAGGGCAGCAAGAACCAAAAGGCAGAAGATCCGAGCAAAGGAATTGAGGGTATTCATCACAAAGTTTTAGATGTTAGCCTTGAGGCAAGGCATCGTCGGCGAATGCAACAGACGGTCATTTTGGGGTAAAGCTAACAGAGCTCCCCGGATAATTTGAGATCAGTGAAGATGCGCGATCCGTCAATACTGGAGATTGATCCAAGCTTAAGCTATCCTCAATCAATCAGGTGATTGCTGATTACGCTCAGCGCGTTCGCGTAGAAAGGCCTCCAAATCAAAACCCGGCGGCAATTGAGGAATCTCGCGTGGCGGCTGTGTCGCCGGCGCAGGCGGTGGCACTTCCTGTGGGGCCTCCAGCACAACTTCTTCTTCGTTCAGCGCCACTCCGTCCTCTTCTCCAACCGATTCTGTAGGTGTTTCGGGTGCGCGTGTTTCTGTATCATCCGTCTCCTCTGAAGGCTGTCGACTTCCAGAAAACGGACGTGGCGCAACGGGGGGTGCAGGTAACACGGCTGCCTGGAAATTTTCGCTCCTACTCGGATTGAAGTGCTTACCACGAACGACAGTAGACGCATCGGTGGGCTCTGGCGGGCGTAGGACACGCCTGACAGGATTATCTCTTCGCTGCTCAATACTCGGTTGTCGTTCGACTCGACGCACCTCTCGATTGCCGCCCAATTCACGTTGTTCTTTTTGGCTGTCTTCGAATTGCGGCTCCGAACGCCAGGCTGTTTCAGAGATCTCTAGGGTCGCCATCTGATCTCCCAGACGCACCACAGCAGCGCGTTCATTGGGATCATAGCTCACAATTTCTGGGAAGAACCCACCCATGTCACTCCCTGCCTCAGTCCACACAGAACGGCCGTCTTTCCTATTGCGCACGGAGTAGACGACTTTTCCTCCAATCTCCACCACCCCTCGAATCTCAAATGCCTCCTCGATCTCATCGATTTCAGCCACTTCTCGTCTCGTCTCCAGCTGAGGACGCCCGAATCCCTCGGGCACAAAAGGTGACGCCTCGATAAGTGAGTCCAAGCGTAGCTCCTGTCCCTCAAGGACGAGGGAGAGAAATACAAAAAATATCACCGAGCGCACCATGCGTAATTATCAAACGCCACAATTCAGATAAAATCCGCAAAAAACCCGGCTCCATCGAAGCAGAACCGGGTAAATCGAAATCAATCCAACACGGAATTAACCTGCATTGTAAGGTTCAAGAAGGCGAGAGACCCGGACCTGAGCGACCTTCGCAAAGGCAGGCAAGCCATTGTCGTAAGGGACAGTCACTTCGCCTTGAATGAGCGGGTTAGCATACTTGTAAAAGGGGAAATTCATGCTGATCCCGTCTTCATTGATCCAGTCGCGTGGCAGGAGCTTCACGCCGTTCGCGACTTCACTGAGATCCATGAGGCCAGTCTCACAGGTGTATTGATCCGAATCACCCCGGACCAGGGTAACCATCTTATCAGTCACTCCGTCCATCGCAGCTTTTACAGCTGCTTGTCCCGCCAGGAATGCCTCATCATTGTCAGCTTGAGATGAGCAATGTGCAGCTGCTCTTTGAGGAATCCCCAGCTTGGCTGAACGAGCTTTGATACCTAGATTGTCTTCGACGAGGCGCATGAGGTAATCTCCCGCTCCACCTAGCTGAGCGTGACCAAAAGCATCGGTCGCACCCGAAGATGTCGAAACATAGTTACCATCGCTGTCAACCAGTCCCTCACCCACGACAACGAGGCAAAATTTTTCCCGTTTTAGGGTATTGCGGACATCGTTGATAAATTTCTCTTCAGAGAATGCTACCTCCGGCAAACAAATGATGTGAGGCGGGTCGTGGGGATGGTCTTTGCGCTTTGCCAAGGATGCTCCAGCAGCGATCCAGCCCGCACTGCGGCCCATAACCTCAAGAATAGAAACCAGATCATGGCGACCCATGCCCTCATGGTCACAGGCCATTTCACGCACAGTCGTCGACACATACTTAATAACGGAACCGTAGCCCGGAGTATGGTCCGTGCCTACAAGATCATTGTCGATGGTCTTGGGAATTCCGATCACGCGCAGCGCATAACCCTTAGATTGGGCCAGCTTGGAAATCTTGTCCGCAGTGTCCTGAGAATCATTGCCTCCGATGTAAAAAAAGTAGCGAATATTATGCGCCTCAAATACCTGAAGCACTCGCTCGAAGTCTTGCTGCTTCTTGAGCTTATACCGGCATGTTCCCAGCGCTGAGGCGGGCGTGTGACGTAAACCGCGGATCGTCTGTTGAGACTGCTCAGCCAGGTCAACGATATCCTCGTTTAAGATCCCGAGGACCCCATTGTTTGCTCCGTAAATCTCCTCGATGCACTCATGGTTCAGAGCTTCGGTGACGACTCCGGCCAAACTGGCATTGATCACAGCGGTGGGTCCGCCCGATTGTGCGACAAGACAATTTCCTTCTAGTTCTTCGGCCATAGTTCTTAAAAATTTTTAAGCGCAGATGAAATTTTACGCCTCCTGCTAAAGCAACTAAAAAGGCGACGCATCAAGCCTGACACTTCGAATCTTCAAATGTTCGAAGTGATCATGAGCGTTCTAAAGAATATCACCGGGCTCTATCTTAAGAGCCTCTGGGTAACGCTGCGCGACACGCGAAACTTGCTCTACAAAAGCATCCACCTGACTCGCTGCCACACCGCTTTCAGCACGAGCATGCTCCAAGATCTTATTCATTTCATCCAAGTTGAGTGGGAAGCTATCGTCAGCACCTAGACCGGCAATCATCCCGTTTTCGCTACTCTCCCCACTACGCATCTTGCGGAGCGCTTCGACAGCATGGTGCTTCACGCGGGCATGAGCCGCCTCACGCCCCATACCCGACTGCACAGCCGCCATCAACAGAGCGGTGGATGCTAAGAACGGGAGGTAGTGGGCCACCTCGCAGTCGATTACCGGGCGGTTCACCTCCATCTGATTCAGCACGGTGAGCATCGTTTCGATCAACCCATCCATCGCAAAAAATGCATCAGGCAGACACACCCGACGGACTACCGAGCATGACACGTCACCCTCATTCCATTGATCTCCAGCTAAACCGTTAGCCATCGTCTGATAGCCTTTCAAAATCGTATGAAACCCATTGATGCGCTCTGTGCTGCGGCTGTTCATCTTATGCGGCATGGCCGACGATCCGGTTTGCCCCGGAGCAAAGCCTTCACTAGCCAGTTCTTGTCCCGCCATCAACCGCAGGGTTTTAGAGAAATTAGCCATGCCCGACGCCAGTTCAACCAGTGTGTTGATCACCGTAGCGTCCAGACTTCTAGGATATACCTGCCCCACATTGTCCCAAACGCTTTCAAACCCCAGGTGCTGCCTCACAGCAGATTCGAGATCAGCAGCACGTTGCGCATCTCCATCAAACAACTGCAAGGTGTCCTTCTGAGTGCCTACCGCACCTTTGAGCCCTCGAAGCGGGTAGCTCTTTAAAAGCGCATCCAACTGTTCAAAACCAAACAGACTTTCCTCTCCAAACATGGCCCAACGCTTCCCAACAGTAGTCACTTGAGCGACGACATTGTGAGTCCGAGCAGCCAAAGGAGTATCTCGAGACTCTGTAGCACGCACAGCAAGCTTCGAAAGAACGGCGACCATTTTATCGCGGGTCGTCTCCAGCGCATGTTTCACCTGAAGCTGCTCTACGTTTTCTGTGAGGTCCCGGCTCGTCATCCCCATATGGACATATTCGTAGCCAGCCGCTGCGCAGAAGGACTCGATGCGCGCCTTGACGTCGTGACGACTGACCCTTTCCCGAGCCTTTATATCCTCAAGATCGACCCGATCGCGCACCTTCTCGTAAGCTTCAATCGCCTCTGAGGGTATCTCTAAACCCAAGTCGCGCTGGGCGCGCATTACCGCGATCCAAAGCGATCGCTCCATCCGGACTTTTCCCTCAGCTGACCAGATCGCCACCATCTCGCGCGAGGCATAGCGGTCAGCCAGGACATTCAATACAGCTTCCATTGTCGCGAAGATCCGCAAAGCAGACCGCCGTTGCAATCTCGAAGCCGCAGATAGCCTCCTTAATCAACGGCGGGCGGTGTCCGCCTGAAAATCGGCTGACGCAGCCACAAGACAATTGCGGAAGCCACAAACACGACCACAGCCAAAATAAAAAGCGTCCCGCCATCGCTTTGTCCGTCAACCGTCAACACGACGCCAAGCTTGGTGAGATGCGCTACGATCGCCCCGGAAATCACACCCAGAGATAGGAATGCACCAATCCAAATCGTGGCTGGAATGAGCAACAATACGCCCGCAATTAATTCGGCAATCCCCGATCCAATGCGACCCCAAGGCTCCAAGCCAATCGTCGAGAAAATATAAACAGACTCCGCCGCCCCAGAAAATTTAAAGAATAGCGTCTGCAGCAGAATCGCCGCTGCCAAGATTTGAAAGACCCAGCTCACGCTAGCAGGGGGTTTAGACAGTTTAATCGACTTTGGAATCATGGTTGTGGGACTCCAAAACCGAGATTCTATTCCCAACTCAAATAACGGTGCCAGACCCTACTCGTGTCGGAGCGCTTCGATCGGATTGAGCATTGCTGCCCGGAAAGCTGGGTAAAGTCCCGATAGGATGCCAATGGTATTACTGAACGCGAAACCGATAAACATCGCATTCCATGGAATCGATTCAATGACGTCTCCCCCAGGGACAAATTCTTGAAATACGCGGATTATCCCGAGGCTAATAAACATCCCAATGACACACCCGAGCAGGCTAATAAGGATCGATTCACAGATAAATTGAATAAACACATCGCTGCCCTGGGCGCCGATTGCCTTGCGCACGCCGATCTCGCGGATGCGCTCATTTACCGAGGCCAGCATCACGTTCATGATACCTATTCCGCCCACGACCAGCGAGATCGCAGCGATGCCACCCAGAGAAAATTTGAAGTTACGCTCCATGCTATTGAGCTCTGCTAACTGATCTTCACGAGTCTCCAAGCGAAAGTCTAAGATACCATTGTGCGCCATACGCACGGTATTTGTCAGCGCATCTTTGACAGCGGGAAGCTGTTCCAAGTCATCGACCAGCAGCTCGATTTTCGAAATCGATTCCTCCACACTCCTACGTTCCTGCGCGGTTGTGATAGGAATAAATGACTGGCGGAATTTCCAGTGTAGCGTGTTTTCGCTGTTGCCGATGCCGGGAACGATTTCCTCACGGATCACGCCAACCACAGAATATTTTTCCCCCTCTAACACCACATGCCTACCCACAGGCGAGATGCGACCAAATAAACGACGTGCAAGATAGGGTCCCAATACGATTACTCTAGCTTTCTCCTGAAGATCATACTCACTGAGCGAACGGCCAAACTCCATCTCGTAGCTCATGATTTCGAAGAAGTCGGGATGGATTCCCTTAATTCGATCCCAGTCCCGATGTCGCGGGCCTTGCACACGTCGCCAGCCCATTTCAAAGACGCCTGACACAGCACTGATGTCTTCCACAGTATGCCTGATGGCAGCGACATCAGCTAACGTCATCCCAGGACTGCGGAAGGCGATATCGACCTGACGATCAGGGGGATTCTCTCGCTCCAGTTGAACGCGCTCGATTCCCCCCATACTCTCAAAAGACTGCCGAGTTGAACCCAGCAGGCCCTCGATTACCCCCACCATCGACACCAGAGCTGCTACACCCAAAACAATCCCACTTACCGCGAGAAGGGTCCGCACCTTATGAGCCATGATCTCTCTGAGACCATTGACAATTCCAACCCATATCATGCCCATCAACTGTGACCTCCCACCTCAAGCCGCTTCTCCAATCGCGGCGCTTGTTTGAAGTCTTCAGTAATTTGCCCGTCTTTCGTGCGTATTACCCGATCGCAGAAACTGGCCACATGGGGATCGTGAGTAACAATCGCCAGGGTATGCCCTTCCCCTTTAAGCTCTTGGAAGAGGTCCATAATCCGATCGACATTCTTGCTATCGAGATTGCCAGTCGGCTCATCTCCCAGAATCAGCCGAGGGTCATTGATCAATGACCGGGCGATCGCTACGCGCTGGCGCTCTCCTCCCGATAACTCGAGCGGTGTATGGTTCATACGGTGAGCCATCCCAACACGCTCCAATGCTCGCTGCGCCCGCTCCTTACGATCTGGGTCGGCAAGACGTGAGTAGTGCGTAGGCAACAACACATTATCGATGACACTCAGTCTCGGCAGTAGGTTAAAGGACTGAAAAACAAAACCAATCTTCCGAGACCTCAGTACTGCACGTTTCTTTTTAGAGAGATGGGTGACCGGCTGGTCTTCGAAAAACAATTCACCGTCACTCGGGCGGTCCATGAGGCCCAGTACGTGCATCATGGTAGATTTACCAGAACCAGAACTTCCGGTGATTGCGACGAGCTCTCCCCGCTTGATAGAGATATCTACTCCGTCAAGCGCGGCCACTTTTTCTGAGCCGATCTTATAGACCTTTCTCAGTGCTCTACCCTCGATAACATTCACGACTCCTCTCCCTCAGAGCTCTTCTCAACCATGGTATCCTTTGGAGGGCGCGCACGTGACACCATATCGCCTTCATCGAGACCACGCTTGATCTCGATTCTCTGCATGTCCTTTAGCCCGATTTCTACGTCGTGTTCAGAAAATCCAGATTCGGACTTGAGATAGACAAACGGCTCGTCGTCTTCGTCAAAAAATAAGCATGATATGGGGATAGTCACTGCCTCTGAGACTTCAGCGACCGGAACCGTTATCTCGCCACTGATTCCGGGTTTTACCCGTGCATCTGTCGCCGACAGCGTGAAACGCACGGGGAATACCGGGCGATTTCGATCACGTTGGGCGGAAGCCGCTATCTGTGTGACGCGCGCGTCGAGCTCCAAATCTTCGATAGAGTCGAAGGTCACCTGAACCATCTTACCCAAGAACACATCGCTCACCTCCAACTCACCCAAATTTGCCTCCAAATACATCAGTGTTAGGTCTGCAACAGACATGAGCTTCGTGCCAGAATTATTAGAGGATACGCCGTTGATCACCTGCCCTTCGTTTATCCGCAGATCGATCACGATCCCATCATGAGGCGCCACCACTGTCGTACGCTGATAGTTTTCACGCGCATCAGCCAAGCGCGTTTCACGGATCTCCAAATCAATCTTTGCCAGATCCAAGCGCGTCTTTGCGTCTAAAAAATCAGCTTCGTTAGCGAAGCCTTCTGCTCGTAGCACTTCAAGACGTTGGTAAGCCCGCTCCGCTTGCTCCAGACGGAGCTTATAAGCCTCGGAAGAGCGCTCTGCTTCCTGAAGACGCGCCTGCAACTGTGTGCGGTCCAACTCGACGAGCGGCTGACCCCGCTCCACCTTCTGGCCATCTTCCACTAAGATGCGAATGATCCGGCCGTTAATTTCCGCCTTCACTTCAGTCTCAACAATCGGCCTGACCTCCGCGCTGGTTACAATCTCTTCTTTTACATCCTCTATCTTCGCACTGACGGTCCGGACTTCTTCTATCGTCTCGAGGCGGTCAGACTCTGGGTCTTTTTTGAGGACAAAAAAAAGTGTGTAGCTGCCAAATCCTAAGCCAGCAATCAAGACGACGAAAATAATGATATTCTTCATAGATGATAAAATGATGCTATCAGACCTAAAGCTGCTGATCTGCGTCCCAAACGATGCCAAATCGTGAAAAGAGTTCGTGATCCAGTCTGGCCCGGATCAAATCGGCGCGATGCACATCACGGAGACGCCGTAGGCGACTCAGCTCAGCATTATCCCAAGTCCGTTGGGCCTCCAGCACGTCACGAAACGCCTCCGTGCCGGCTCGATAACGCGCACGCTCTTGCTCAAAAAGGCGTCGATTGAGCTCCACTTGCGTTTCGGCCAATTCAAGGGCCGCAAGTCCCGTCTTCAGGTCGCGCAGTACGCGGCGAGCTTCGAGTTGGATACCCACCACACGTTCTTCACGCCGGAGCTCGTTCCGCCGCAGTGCGATCTGCGCGTTACGTAGATCCGCTTTCTCGGCACGCCGCCCCCAGGGCATACTCAAAGACACACCGGCGCTCCAATTATAGCCACTCCGGCTAAGAGCATCCTCATAGGCATCGGAGATGTCTTCACTCCGTCCCAGCACGCTTCCTCTCAGCGTGAGTCCTACTTCAGGAAGCAAATTACGCTCAGCCACCTCGCGTTCACGCTCATCGATTCGAAAATTGTTCTGAAGAATCCGCAGGTCGAAATCCGTCTCACGAACACGAGGCATCCAATTAGCCAACACTGGAACTTCTGGAGAAATTGCTGACATGGCGTCGACCTGTTGGACTGGAAAATCGATAGCAGATTTTCCCTGGAGCAAGAGCAAACGGTCGCTTGCAGCCTCGATCCCTCGATCAATGTTGAGGAGAGCTTCACGGCGTTCGCTTTGGGAAACTTGGGCGCGTAGTACTTCTATGTCCGTGGCGAGACCCAGCTCACGACGACGCTCAGTTTCGCTCACCAGGCTGTCTGCAACTTCCAGAGACGAAGCTAACAAGCTCCGCTCTTCCTGGACGAGGGCTAGATCCCAGTAGGCGAGCGATACATCTTCGATCAAGTTCAATACCGCTTGCCGGTATTCAAGTAATGCAGACTCACTCTGGACCCGTCGCCTAAAGACGTTGGCAAGGTTCACCGTTTTCCCAGCGCCAGAAAGCAGCGGCTGATTGATAGATAAGGACAAATCCGTAGCAATATCTTCACTAAAGCTAGAGTAGCTATTTCCAGTGCTCAGCCCCACGCGCGTTCCTAATGAGGTACGCTTGCGTAGGCCCAAGCCACCGTTGATTGTCTCGGAAGACGGGCTGGAGTTACCGCTTTGATCGGTGTTGCTACCAGGAGAGAGCCTTTCGCGATAGTTTAGATCCGCAGAGAGTTCCCAATCGAAAGCCGACTCAGCCTGCTCGATACCAATCAAAGACTGTTCTGTAGAGAGCAGCGATGCACGAATATCGAAGTTGGCGATCAGGGCCTCGCGCACCGCCGAATCCAAGCTCAGCGATACCCCCTGTCCCTTCAAAATGGACAGACTGAGGCAAAGAAAAAGTAGGAGGCAACGGGACATTCGACTTCAGGGCAGCAGCCTATAGGAAACAGATCAGAATCCAACTTTGTTACAGCCAACTAAATAAAGTTGGCAATCGGCTCAGGGACTTGAACCCGATTTTTGTGGTAATAGAGAGACTCAAATCCCATCCCTGCAAGCTGCTTGGCGACGTCGTGGAAGTGATAACCTACGGTGTCGGGGGTGTGAGAATCTGAACCCATCGTAAGCTTAACGCCTAACTCTTTGGCCCACTCTAAAATGAATGGGTCTGGATGCACAGTATACACGCCTTTTCGCAAACCACTGGTGTTGACCTCTATGCAAACATCCTCTTCCGCTGCAGCCCGCAAAAAGGAGATAATCACCTCCTTATGCTCCAGAGGATCCATCTCTGTAACCGTTCCATAAATACGAATCACATCAGGATGCGCCATACTATCGTAACGCCCCGTCCGCACCGCGTCGGCCAAAATGCGGAAATAGCTGTCGATGCGCTCAAAATCACTGTCGATCGAATGCTTCCGCAGCCATTTCTGAAAGATGTCAGTATGATGGTGCAATGACCCGAGAACGAACTCGAAAGGATAGTCGCCCAAAATTTTGTCCTGCTCCTTCATAATCGATTCAGAAGGAAAAACTTCAGCCTCAATCCCCGTAAGCACCTCGACTCCGAACTCCTCACCGACCTTTCGCCCTTCGTCCACCAGGCGAAAATACTGATCCAGATCCTTCATCCCCATACGTATGGCGCCATCTCCAAAGCCCACGTCGCGCATCGGAATATGACAAGTAAAGGTAACCAGATCGAAACGACGCTTTGCTGCCTCACGTACATACTCTGCTGTGTGGCCGAGGGCATGGCCACAGAGGGGAGTGTGCATATGACAGTCAAACTTCATGGATGCATCCGAAACTCGAGTCAAAAAAGAGTAAAGAGGGAAGGTGCAAAGAGACGCACTATGGACTCAGACGCTCTATCCCCCACTGCGCGCCTGCCTTTTTCGAGTAGCGGAATCGATCATGCAAGCGACTCGGACGGCCCTGCCAAAACTCGATTGTTTCCGGACGCACGCGGAAGCCCCCCCAAAAATCGGGAAGCGGCACCTGCCCCTCTTTGAATTTTTGTTTCATCTCGTTGAGCTTCGTTTCAAGCAGACTGCGCGAAGAGATAACAGCACTTTGTTGGGAGACCCAAGCACCCAATTGGCTGCCATGTGGCCTCGATAGAAAGTATTTGAGCGAAGTCGCCGTAGAAACCTTCTCCGCTCGGCCACATATGATGACCTGTCGCTGCAAAGCCAACCACGGGAAACACAGTGAAACCTGATTATTCTCACCAATCTGCTGAGCCTTCCCGCTCTCGTAGTTCGTATAGAAAACGAGACCCTCTGCGTCATATGCTTTCAGAAGAACTGTCCGCGAACTCACACGTCCACGCAAATCTGCAGTAGAGAGCGTCATGGCATTGGGCTCGAGCAGATCGGCATTGCACGTCTGTTCGAACCAGAAAGCGAACTGCTCCATTGGGTCTTCGCGAAGATCTTCATGATCGAGACTGGCTTGAGCATACTCTTGTCTGAGAGCGGATGGATCCATAGTTTGAAACTACACCTAAAAGCCAAGCGAAGTTCAAACTTTGATTGGGGTCGTTCGACAGCAAGAAAACGAGTCTGCAATCCAACGAGCGTAGGTTTTAAACCAGATTATGCGATTGGAGGGAGAGCACGGTCACGATTTAGACCGAAACAACCGCCCCAGCGGCGACAGAGCGCCGCTCCTACAACCCTCGTCGGCCGCAAATACAAAAATTGCTTTCGCATCAGAATATCCCATGCAGAATTTTTTAAACGAACACTCAAAACTCAGAAAAAAAATTCGCGTTTATTAGCGTCCATTAGCGGATAACTCTCAACATAGACCATTCAACCAATAAAACCGGGTCTAGGTCGTGCAGCCGATCGCTCGACTGCACTCCTACAGACCCGTGCGAGCGCGATTAACGCACACGGTTCCTC
>JABSRG010000036.1 GCA_013215165.1 Opitutales bacterium
ACTGACTTCCTTGATCGGAAGTCCGCCAGAGCCAACCACTTTTTAATTTTTTAGCGCATCCCTATGGGATGGCTGTGTACCGAAATCAGAGGATGCGGAGCTTCAGTTGGTTCCATAATCTCTCCAACGACAGCTTGGCAAGGCGTTCCGCTTTCTTGTAGCAGCTTTAAGGCAGTCTCCAAAGACGACTCTTGTATAGCCAGAAGTAACCCCCCACTAGTCTGCGCATCAGCCATCAGAATTTTTTTCGCCAGGGGAATCGCATCCGACCAAGCCATGAGCGGTTCCAAGGACTCGAGATTGCCGCGGCTCCATCCAGGCACACAGTCATGTTTCTCGATCAGCTCACATACCGCATCATCAATCGCAGGAATAGCATCAGCCTGCAAGCGAGCAGTCACACCACTCGCGAGACACATCGACTTGAGATGCCCGAGGAGACCAAAACCAGTCACCTCCGTGGCACAACAACTGAGGCTCTGTTCTGCAATTTTCGCTCCTGCGGTGTTTAACGTCGTCATCAAAGCAATGGCTCGACTCACAGCCGATTCGGGAGCGATGCCGCGCTTGATACCGGAGGTGATGATGCCCGTGCCCAACGGCTTAGTAAGGACCAAAACATCACCGGGGCGAGCAGCAGCATTCGCCATGTAGCAACCTGGATTCACTATTCCAGTGCAAGCTAGACCATATATTGGCTGGGGATTTTTAATGGTGTTTCCTCCGAGTATAGAGCACTGTGCCTCGACGGCCTTTTCCGCACCGCCACGCAAAATCTCCCGGATCACCTCAGGCTCCAAAGCCTCGTCCGGCATGCCGGTAATCGCCAGCGCCGTTAGTGGCCGCCCCCCCATGGCATAGACATCCGAGAGGGCATTAGTCGCAGCAATCTGCCCAAACGTAAAGGGGTCATCGACTATCGGGGTGAAGAAATCGACGGTCTGGACGAGCGCCTGATCCTCACTGATACGAAATACCCCCGCATCATCAGAAGTGGCATTTCCCACCAGCATACGAGAATCCGGGTATTGCGGCAGGCCTTGTAAGACATCCGCTAGCGCTGATTGACTGAGTTTCGAAGCGCAACCTCCACAGGCTGCTAGATGAGTAAGGCGGGCAGTCTCCTTTTCCTGAGCGGCTAGTTCCTCGATCATAATGAGTTGTGGAAGTGAATCAGTTGCGGCGAGCGCGTTTCGACAGGCTAACCAAAGTCAGGTGTGCGTCCTTCGCGGTCTCCAAACGCTTCTCAAATCCGATTCTAACCGCAACATCTCTTCCGTCTACGGACGCCTGTATGTCCATACCCGCAGCATCAATACTCACCAGTCGAGCCGCGCTGGCTCCTTTCACATCACTATAAGCATCTACATAAAGCAGCACCGAATCAGCATGGTCATCGTTCATATGACTGACCATTGCGGCGACCTGTTCGGCTGTAAAAATCTGATTTTCTTCGGACTGACTCATGTGAATTTCTATTTTGATGGGTAGACTGAATGGCGGAGAGGGAAGGAATCGAACCCACCTCGACAAGGTTCCCTTGCCGACAACGGTTTTGAAGACCGCGGGGACCACCAGGCACCCATTTCTCTCCGAAAGCCCCAAATGATCTTCAGTCTCAACAGGCTGTCAACATCGTGCCACTCCAGATTAGGAGCAAATGGTCCAGATTGATGAATCCACAATCAAAGGCATTGACCTTCAATGCATCATTGAAAATTTTTTATATGATGTTTTTGTGCAGTAATGAGGACTACAATCAACATCAGTGAAGCACTCCTCCATGAGCTGAAACAAAAATCGGCCGAGGAAAATCGAAATCTCAATGCGGTAATCGAAGAGGCACTTAGAGTGGGACTCAATCCATCCCAAACACCGACTAAAGAATTTAAGGTTAAAGCGCGCAAGTTGGGCGTAAAAGCAGCCTATCGTGGAATGAGCATGAATCAGCTCTACGATCAGATAGAGGTCGAAGAATATCTTAAAAAATTAATGCAATGATTATACCCGACGCCAATCTGCTCATTTATGCCTATGACACCGCGAGCCCCTATCACCGCAAAGCCAAGACTTGGTGGGAGCACACGCTATCACAGCCCGAGCCCGTCGGTATCCCCTGGGTTGTCCTGATCGGTTTCACACGCATCATCACCCACCCACAAATCTGTGAAAACCCCTACTCTGTCGAAGAGGCAGAAAACGTTGTAAGCTCGTGGTTTGACATGCCACAAACTCAGATGATTCGTCTTTCGAATCATGCCTGGCGTCAATTTTTTGGCTTACTCAAAGAAGCTGGCATAGGCGGCAACCTCACAACCGATGCAACCATTGTACTCCATGCTATGGAGCACTCGGCAACGGTTCACACAAACGATCTAGATTTTCAAAGATTTTCAGGGATTAGGATGGTTTACCCCCTCAACGACTGATGCCATCACCGGTTCTTCTGAGTTGAAAGCTATCCGGAGGTGTTTTGTATATTCTCATGCTCGAAGGGCTCTCAGACGAACATGCGGTCCTGTGGCTGTCTACTGTGATGTATGCAGTGACGGCTGGGATCGCTCTCCTGCGCACAGTCTTTCGGACACGTTGGGTGCAGGCGGGAGCATACATATTGTTGTGGCTCGCCTTCGGCGTACAACTCGCAGGTCTGAGTATCCGTGGTAAAATTGTTGGAGGCTGCCCGCTAGGAAACCCTTTTGAGATCACACAATTTCTGGTTTGGTCGGGCGTATTCTTATTTTTGGTTACCTTTCCATTCGTCAGACTCAATCTTCTGGGAGCCTTGGTCGGGGCTTCGGCGGCAATACTCAGTGCAGTATCGCTGTCTGTGCCATCTTGGGACTATGAGGCACAGGCGCGTCTGTTTGGTGGCAATCCATGGATTGAGCTACACGCAGCACTCGCCATGTTTAGCTACGGCATGCTGGGTATTTTGGCCCTTATGTCTTCGATGTTTTTAGTCCAACAATACGCCCTCAAGCGAAAGGTCAATTTCCCCATAGCCAGCATCCTGCCATCAGTGCGAGAGCTAGATATCCTTGGGTCTCGACTGCTCATTGCGGGTATGAGCCTCATGACACTTGCTCTGGGTGTAGGCTTTCTTTTTTGGTTTCAGAATGCAGATGCGATCTCCCCGACAAAACTGATAACGACTTCTATAATCTGGCTCGCCTACATCGCAGTCGGAGTTTTGCGCTTGAGAGCCCAGCTCGCGGCGAAACGTTTCGCGCAATCCACTGTTTTGCTCTTTGCATGTATCATCCTGTCGATTGGGCCAATCAGCGGAGATCCGATTTCGGAACAGACCGAGAAGGACATGTCTTCGGTGGAGGTTACACATTGAAGAAAGGCCAGCCCATCCATCTGGTGGCCTGGGGAGCGACACACAAAACAGCTCCTGAAGAACTGCGCGAACGCTTGGCCGTTCCTGAAGACAAGCTCACCGAGGCCTATGAATGTATCCAATCTGGCACCAGCGCTCATGAATGCATGCTGGTAAATACCTGTAATCGTATAGAAATCTACGCAGTGGGTAAGACGAAGAAATTGGCTTCGGATTTAGCTCATAATTACGCCGATTACCGGGGCTTGGCCATCGACGACATCAATGGCCACGGATTCCACCTACATAACCACGAAGCCATCCAACATCTTTTCAGCGTAGCTTCGGGTATCGATTCCTTGATGATTGGGGAAAATGAGATTTTGGGCCAGCTCAAGAATTCCTACTCTCACGCTCAACAGATCAATGCCCTCGGCCCGGTGCTCAACCGCGTCGTCCAAAAGAGCTTTCAACAAGCCAAATGGGCCCGCACTCACACCGGCATTGCCAAGGGACAAACCAGTATCGGTATGGTCTGCGTGGAATTGGCTAACCGCATTCATGGAAACCTGAAATATAGTCGTATCCTTGTCCTCGGCAGCGGAGAAGTCGCCGAAAAAACTGTTGAAGCGCTTCATGGCCGGGGAGCACGAGACATCACAATCTCCAGTCGCACCTATGCTAATGCGCGCAGACTCGCCGGCGCGTTCGGAGGTTCAGCCATCGAATTCCAGCACTTTCGGGATAAACTGATAAATTTCGATATTATCATATCCAGCACGTCGGCAAATGAGACTGTCATCAAGCACGCGGACATCGAGAAAGCGCTCAAGAAACGAGGTGGGCTGCCATACTTCCTCATCGATCTCGCCATGCCTCGTGACGTGGACGCTTCGTTGTCTGAACTTGACGATATCTATCTTTACGACCTCACCGACCTGGCAAATATCGCCAATGAAAACCTAAAGAGCCGCATGGAAGAAGTCGAACGTCTCCGCTTCACTCTGGCGGCTAAGGCCGAAATGCTCTGGAAGTCGATCCACCAACGATTCCGTCGCTAAAAGCCGAAACCACTCCCAACGCTACAACTCAAAGACTCATTGCCGACATCTAAACTGTGCGTCGTGCCTGTTCCATTTTTTTCTCGCTAGCCCTAAGCCTAAATGCAGCTGAAGTATCGTTCACGACCCTAGAGGGTGAACCCTATATTTTTCCGGTGACACCAGGGAAACAAGCCTGGGTTGCCGAGATCCGTATCGAAGGTGAACCCGGACGCCACACCGCGCTTATAGTGGGCCCAAGTAGCCTGCGCGGAATTCGAGTGGGCCAAATGCTCAGTGGTTATGAAAACCCCGATTACCCGGCCATCATTCAGCGCCTCAAAGAAGACTACGCGGAAGCGAGTAGAAAGCTGGTAGACGTCTACACGAACCTGCCTGACACCACCTTTTTCCAGGTAATGAATACGTTTAGTAAAACAGAGCAGGCAGCCCTCTACTCCCTCATGAGCCTGGATGGTCTCGCCAAGTATTTAGAACTTATGGGCCCAGAAGACGCCAAAGCGCTCACGCTCACCCTCGCTCGCCAAAGAACGTTCACACGAGTGATCGAGATTACTCAATAAGCCGAGTCGGTTCGTCGGGATTTCAGACTCGAATAATCAAGCGGTTCGTCGAAGAACTGCATTCAATACTAAAATAGCTGTGATGGTGCTCGAGTTAGGTATCCTCGGCCCGCATATCTTAGAGAATGGCCTCAAATGAACTACCTGAACAATTTTCAAGAATTGATTAGAACACCCGAGATTAACCATATGAAACAATGTAGCTTGATAAGTTTGTTTGGGTAAGTATCCTTTTTCGAATATCCGCTATATTAAGATATTGCAGATCTACCCCTACCCCAAAACCCCTAAATTTTTCTACGATGGCTATACCCCAATCCATACGGAATAAATCACCATACAAAGAGTCCAGAAAAGGTGGTTTTGCGCTCATAATGTCAATCGTGCTAGTGGCGTTCCTATTTTTGCTGCTGGTGAGTTTGTCGACCATTGTTCATGTCGAATCTCAGGTCCAAACGCTTCAAGAAAAAGAAAACGAAGCACGCATGAACGCACTTGTTGGCTTGAGGGTGGCAATTGGAGAACTTCAGCGACACAGTGGTCCAGACCAAAGAGTCACGATGGCCGCAACCTCCCTGTTCCCGCACAAAGACTTCAATGAGCTTTACGACGCGGATAAGGACATCTCAACAAGCTCCATTTACGGAGACACAGTTCCAGCAAGCGAACAAATGTTCGAAATCTTCAAAGATGAAGCCAGAGCCAGTACGCTGCGTAGTTATTTGGACTCTGTGGGTACTTACCTTGTGCCAAATGAAAGAAAGTCTTTTGATCAACGGATTCGAGATTGGTGGAATGAAGGGAAGTCCGCCAATACTTTAAACGATGAACGCAACCCATATTGGACGGCAGTCTTAGACACGTCATTGCGTGTCAACCGAGCGTCGAATCCAAGAGCAACACCTAGCAGCTTGCCAGCCCTGAGTTATGATAGACAAGAGCAGGTCGAATTTGGAGAATACAAAAGAGACCAGGTTCCAATCTGGTTGGTGAGCGGAAATGAGCGCCATACCATAGACCAGGGCGCCGCCGCGAACTATCCCGCAGCCTATTACTATCGTCCTGACGTCCCTCTTGAGGACCTCATTCGCTCCGATCCAGATCTCAATCTGACAAACAATAGTGTAGACGACTATATTGTAGAGCTTGTAGGGGATTCGGCCCCAACGGCAGCCGAGTCTGCCGACGGAATGCACGGGAGAGTAAGTGTGGCAAAGATGCCATTGAAGAACGCTTCAAGTGCAGGGGGAGGAACTACAGTGGGTCATTACGCTTATTGGGTGGGTGACGAGAGCGTCAAAGCAAATTTTGCGGTCCAGGATCCATTTTCTAGTGCCAACGAGGGTACCCCAGAATATAGGAACCGTCTTCAAGTCCCTCAGCGAGTGGGATGGGAACGCATCGGGGGATTTTCGGACCTTTACGACGCTGGCTTGACGACGATCGATCCGAACAGCGAAGATTTTCTAAAACTCATCAATCACCATCAGCTGGGACTCATTGAGCCATTGTTTTCTGATGCTCAGGGTAATGCAGGGCTAAACGCCTCTCCATTAAAGTCTAACTTCCATCACATCACATCTTATTCAAATAGTCTACTGACAAGCACAGCTCTTGGAGGCCTCAGAAAGGATCTGACGCAATACTTAGAAGATGGAGATGGTTTATCAGATTCACGCCCCATTGCGAACCCAGAGCGCTACGCTGCGAACGATCCACGCAGCGATGCCTGGTCGAGCATATTTCCAACCATACCCAGCCAGGGCTTTCCCATCGACAATCCTTTGGCCCTCGATGGAGTTCCGACTTGGGGCCAAGTTCGAGAGTGGTATCAGAATGAAGCATCGGGCGCAGGAGCAGGAGCCATCGAAGTCAATGGAGACACCTTTCCAGTTTTGGCGCGCATGATGATGTGGTGGGGCCTTTCCTATGAGAATGGAACGGTATTTCAGCATTGGTTGCCCCAATTCGTTCTGTGGAATCCTTATGATGTGGGGCTCCAGGAAGCCACATACAGAATATCACCCGGCTTTAGCCCAGAGTTTATGGACCTAATGATAGCGAAAGAAGTGATTGGGAATCAAATAAATGCTGATAGCAGCCCAGTCAACCCTGCCACATTCAACCTTTCATCTTTGCAAGATGAAGAAGAAGCTGATTGGCAGATATATACCATTACCCAGGATGATATCGATCGTGATGGCGATAGTATTGGTTGGCATGGTTTAGACGATGGGATCGAGATCACCAAAACAGTCGGCGAGATCACCACCACGGAGGTCTATCCTCTCTACACCATTAGGGATACCAGCGACTCTGAGAACCAGGAGATCGTTGCATACAGTGAGATACATTCAGTCGGACTCAACGATCAGATTGTTATCTTCAAAGGCTACATTGATGCGGATGGAGACTCGCCCTACACTTCCCTCTCTGGTCAGGATGTGGCCGACAATGACGACGGTGCTTACTTCGCAGCAGTGACCAAATCCAACGAGGAAACCTTTGACTTTACCTACGGACCTTGGCCGTTTCCAGATGCCAATATGGAAAACGGCACTTCGGATGCATTTGGGAACTTTTATTACTGGCTCAAACCAAGTATTGCGAATAACATCAACCTTGCATCAACGCGCTTCGGAACAGCAGGAAGAAACGGTACTACAAATGGGTATTTACACGGTGACATCGCAGGCTGGCGGTCTACACAAGGAAGATTTTCCCTTCGAGTTCTGCCCTTCGAAAGCGCTGTTTCGGACACATCAGAAGAACGTGACATAGATAACCCTCTCTGGTTTGAGATCACAGACTCTTTCGAGGCGGGCGAGGCTAAGATCTTCACAATCGCCAAAGACTTCCTGTGGAACCGCCAGGCCGTCGTGCCCCTAGAAAACGTCCTAGATGAGGCTCGACCCAGCTCAATGCGTTTTCCTCTTTTCGATGTCGCTTTTGGTCCTGCTGACGCTGAAACACAAGACCTGAAAATCGCTGTAGATATGAGGTCTCAAGACTCACTGGTTAACTTTTTTCCACAAATGACTCTCGCTGGAACTGCGGGAGACACAACGCTTGTTGAATCTGCTTACTATTATGACGAATCCCACGGCTTGGGCTTAGTAAGTGAGGGACATGGGGGCATTCATGGCAACTTTATTGGCGGAGAATTCTCCGAGGCGTCGGGGAATCCTTACAACCAAGATGACGATGGAGATGAAATTCGTGACGGCGAAGAACCTCATCCATATCTCACATCAACGTGGCGATATCTATACAATACGTCCAACTTCAGCGACCGGATCGCGTCCACAGAGACCAGTGACTATGAGTCATCGGCAATGCCGTTTCTGAATATAGCGATTCAACCGCTTACCGGGGAGGGCAGCAACGATGCTGAACGGCAATTTAGTAGAGATCGACCCGTTTTCAGTCGCATGTCGATTGCGGCAGAATCCTTTGATTTCCATCCATTCATAGATGGTCAGAGAACCACCGGCTTCACCAACAATCGTCGGCCGGACGGAACATCAGACGGCCTTGGCGGAAGAAGCTCCTTCTTTTTGACAATGGATAAGACGCCTTGGGACGACGGCCATTCAGACGGCAATGGCAGAGGATTTGTCGTGATAAGAAATAACCAGGACAGTTCAGATAATTTATACAGGCCCCTCTCTCAACTCGCCGTTCGGAGTGCTCGACGCGCTAATTCAGAGATACTGTCGCTAGGGCAACTACAGCAAGTTAATCTAGCAAAGCACTATTACCAACCCTTTTCAGTTATAGGAAGCAGTCACGCTTCGTTATACACCGATAGAAGTTCTTTTGCTGGCATAAATTCTCGAGAAATCGGTGCGCAACAGGCCATTAATGCAAAGCGTCATGGAAACAACGCAGCAGATGCCAGCAGCCTTCCCGGAAATCAGATGCTCGATTTGAGCTATATCTCAAATGAGAATATTTGGGATGGCTATTTCCTATCATCAATCACTTCTTCGTCTTTGCTTACAGCCGCTCTTGATGGAGATAAAAACCTGGGCAATAGCCGCTTGAGGTTCACCGATGCAGCACGTGCAGCATCCGATGGTGAAGTTCGCAACTTCAATGGCGCTGCTGCCTACCTTACAAGCATCGGTTCGCTGAATGTAAATTCAACATCAGTCGAGGCCTGGAAAGCGCTGCTTACAGCGTTTAGAGATGTTAGCGTCAGCTCACAATCAGGTTCTCGAAATCCCAGCAATACCCTGCCAATCGTTAGAAGCCTTTTTCCTATCGGCGACGACATTCCGTTCACCGAGACCATAGACGACCCCCTAGCGCTGGGTGCCGTGAGTACTGACAAAGACTATTCCGCTCTATTAAGCGGCTTTCGTTACTTTACAGATTCGATGGTTCAAACGCTTGCTGAACGCATTGTCGACGAGGTAAGAATGCGCGCCCCATTTTTCTCTTTGGCTGATTTTGTTAATAGGCGACTGATACCGCCCGAAGGTGCAGGAGATAGCGATTCAGCATGGTACAGCGCACGTACTGAGCCCGTTGTATTTTCAAGAAATCGCGCAGACTACATGGCGGCTTCCTACGATCCTCTTCCCGGCCTGCATGGGATATCAGGCACAATTCAAAGAGCCTTGGATGTTTCAGGGATCAACGGCGGTGTGAATTACCCAACTCTATCTCCCGATGGAATCGGGGGATCCCTGATAAGAGAAGATAGAGTCTTTCGGCCCCGAATCAAAGTAGGTCCAGCGATAGATTCTAGTGATCTTGACAACAATTTCGATTTTGCTGCGACCTACATACCCCAAAATAATCGGGAGGCACATGTGATGGGTACTACATATCGCCATTATCTCGATACTGAGCACCTAGCAGGAATGGCAGCAGGCGAATCAGGTGCACTCTTTGACGGCACGCCAGCGTTTGTTACCCAAGCTGATATTCTATCGATGATCGGCCCGGCACTCACTGCGCGTGGCGATACATTTGTCATCAGGAGCTATGGCGATTCGGTTGAGCAAGAAACAGGTGTAATCCAATCTCAGGCATACTTAGAAGCAGTTGTGCAGAGAGTGATCGAACCCGTCGAAGCCATTGCTGGAGACGCTTTCCAGACTAATAGCGACATGGGTCGAAAATACCGTGTCGTATCCATCCGCTGGCTTTCAGAAGACGAGGTATGAGAAAGCCTATCCTTACGTTTCTGTTCTGTGCACCGATTTTAGTAGCGTCTGTGTTGGGCCAAGGGATCCTGTCTAGTCCAATTGAAATTCCAACACGAGAACTGGCAGTCTGTTACTTGTTTGCTGACCGCACTCCTAAACTCTTCTATCTAAATACGAACCAAGAGTATACACCGCTGAGGATCGACAGAGTTCGCTTCCAAACCTGGAATCGCATACCTGCTACAAAGGAGTTGATTCTTTATGCAAATGTTCCTGATCCCGAGGTTCCAAATCAAACGAAGATGGTGGAAGCCGGTCGCTATAGCTTACCCGGTGCGACAGGTTTGGAACGGGCGCGATTGCTTTTTTATTTCGATAAAAATGGAAAGACCGACTGGTTTACACTCGAGGCCGATGCTGAGATTCACGCACCCCTTCAGATGCGAGTGATGAACTTGGCAAACATCCCTGTGGCCATATCGGTAGATGGGGATCAAGCGGTTATTCAACCACGTAGCGAAGAATTCTTCACGCCGGTCGATGAGCTAAATGTCAGATACCGAGTTCAATTTGCCTACCAACAACCCGGACAATCCCCATATAGCTCAACGGGAAGCTCTTTCCGATTTCGCCATCTCAGCGAACGACAAACTGTCATATTCGGTTACCAACCAGTCTTTTCATATATCGGAGAGAATGAGAAAGACCGACGACGCGTCTTGAACGGTTGGGAGATTAAGATGCTCCGGTTTTATGATCGTGTTCAGTGACCCATTCCGATATCAAAGATAAAGGCCATGAAGTCAAAAGAAGGAGGACGAGCCTTTAGCTTCTGCTCGCTCTAGTTCGGAGTAACGCTGTTTTCCCATTCAAAAGGTGGAAGAGGAAGAGGGAGTGGACGCTACGCTTTTGTCGTCGCTCTGCTCCTCGGAACGAACCCCTGGGGTTCTCATCCCTCTTCTGAACGACGAGCCTTTAACTTCTGCTCGCTCTAGTTCCGAGTAACGCTGTTTTGCGATTCAAAAGGTGGCGGAGGAAGAGGGATTCGAACCCCCGAGACCTTTCGGCCTAACGGTTTTCAAGACCGCCGCGATCGGCCACTCTGCCATTCCTCCTACCGAGGTGAAAATTTGGTTTTTGGCCTGTAAGATGGCAATAATAAATTTCCTTCAGATTTCTTTCACAGTTTTGTTGCCCCGTCGGTCTTATGCCACTCAATCGCCTTCCGTAACTCACCAGTAAGGTTATATCCTCCTGCACTGTATCCAATCGACCTATGCTCCCCTCGAAAGCCAGAACCAACACGGGCTACCGCGGCGTCATTCGTGTCAATTACGAGAATCAAGGCCAAAACGGTTTTCTCGTCAAAGCTGCTCGCAATGGTAAACGGATCCACAAGCTCATTCACCTGCATCGCTTCGACGGAGACGAAAAGAAAGCTTTTGCCGTCGCGAAGAAAGAAGCAGATGCCTTCTTCAAAGCCAACCCAAAGAAGAAGACTTCTGCCATCGCTTCGGCACCTTCGAAGCGCAACTCATCCGGGGTCGTAGGGGTCCGTCTCGTCGCTCAAAAATACCGATGGCGCTCCAATCCGGAAAAGGAAACTTACAATTATTATGTAGAGGCCAAGTGGAGCCCAGAGCCTCACGTTTATAAGTCCAAGCGTTTTTCAATAAAAGAGCACGGAGAGGAAGAAGCCTGGCGTTTGGCCATTAAAGCGCGCATGGATGGGATCGATTCCGCCGAGAAAAAGCTTACCTAGTTGCAGGATTTCACAATTGTTTATTGAGGCCGTCCCAAGCGAGCTCGACGCCCTCAGGCAAGCCTTGGTTGATCGTCTCGTGATCTACAAAGCTCGCAATATGGGTAAGGTAGGTCTGTTTAGCTCGTATCCTCAAGGCGACGTCAACTGCCTCACTTATCGACATATGGCTAGGATGCGGCTGGGGCCGTAATCCATCCACAATGAGTAGATCCACACCCTCCGATGCAACAATCGCCTCCTCGGGCACTGAGGAACAATCGGTGAAGTAGGCGCAGCGACGTTTTGTCTGTCTCTCCTCGAAGACCAAGCCTAATACTTGAAAGCTCCCATGGGGGAGATCAAATGAACGAATGGTTCCACCTGGTAATTCCAGCACATCAGGCATCGATTCCACTTGAAAAGCAGGATAGCCACGGACACGCGGGCGATCGAGAATCGCATAGGGATACATCGTATGGATACGCCGCGAACCCTCAGTGTTGGTATACACAGGCAATGCTACCCCACCCTGCAAATCACAAAATCGACGTAAATCGTCCATGCCGGCAATGTGATCGGCGTGGCCATGAGTCAGGATAAAAGTATCGATCCACTCGACCGAGTTCTTCAAACACTGCATGCGAAATTCCGGCCCAGCATCGACTTGGATATGATGGCCGCCCATCTCCACATGAATCGATGCGCGCGTGCGCCAGTTCTTTTCGTTATCAAGATCCAAATGCTCAGGATTACCGTGAGCGATCATCGGCACGCCCTGAGATGTGCCGCTACCTAATACCGTAATTTCCATAACTCAGCGAACCCGCTCTAATCGTCTTGCCACATGCCATCGCCACAGGAGTCTGCCGGCATGCCCATCGACGGATAGCGCATATCCAAGAAATCCTGAAGAATCAAAGTCGCCGCACGCGAGTCAAGGTCACCCGATTTGCGATCCCATTTTTGCTTCATCCCACGCAGCTGTGTCTCTACCTGGTGACTGGTCAGGCGCTCATCGACGCGATGAATCGGTAGCACGACACCAGCCTTCTTCAGCTCGCCGATAAAGGCATCTACTTCCTTAGCCTTAAATCCTACCGAGCCGTCCATATTGTAAGGATACCCTATCACAATCTCCTCAATCCTCCGTTCGTGGAGCAGTGTTTTAATGTGCGCGATGCGATGGCTCTTTTTAGAATCGACTGCCGCAGAAATCGGCGTGGCAACAGCGAGGTCATCACCGATGGCCAGGCCGATTCTCTTTTCGCCGTAATCAATCCCAAGGTATTTCATCGCTTTCTCTCTTTTTTCAATGAATCCTTAACACAGAGTGCGCGCGATAGACTCTACCTGCTCTGAGGTAAACGTCGCTTCGATCGGGTACTCTTTCCGCCCCAATTCCTCTTTGAATATATAAACGCGCTGGTCCGTCACATGAATCGCGACGGCCGTATGGCAGCCCCCACCCAGCGCAGCGAGTAACTGGCGCTCTAAGTTCACACACTTCGCCGTTTCCCGACAGAGGAATGGAGCTAAAACGGGCACATCTTCTTCGCGGCATTCCAGCGCGATGGCAGCCTGCCCTGCCGCCGGAATCATCTCAGCCAATGACATGGGCCGAAACACCAACCCTTCAAATTCTTCAATTCCAAGACGCGACAAGCCAGCAGCCGCAAGATACGTAGCATCGGCCTGACCCTGCGCGATCTTACGCAGCCGTGTTTCCACAGACCCTCGAATTTCAAAAAACTCGGCATCGGGAAACAGTTGTTTCGCTTGAGCTCTACGTCGCGGCGATCCAGTTGCAATCGTCTTGGGTGAATCCACGCCTCTGCGCACAACCAAGACATCGGCGGGATCTACCCGGGGTAAATATCCTGCCAAGCTCAACCCATCAGGCAGTTCTGTGGGCATATCCTTAGCACTATGAACGGCCAAATCTGCTCGCCCGTCTAGCATGGCCACCTCCAGCTCTTTGGTAAACAGCCCCTTGCCGCCCCGCTCCTCAAGCGACCAACTCTGCCGCTGATCCCCAGACGTGCTCATCGGCAAAAGCTCATGCTCAAGCCCAGAGATTGCTTCAGTCAAGTGCTCTACGGTCGCGAGGGTTTGCCGCATAGCGAGAGGACTCTTCCGCGTTGCGACGCGGAGCTTCTTTTCAGGCAAGCGGATCATTCAGCCTACTTCTTGACCTCTACTAGCTGCCATCCCTCATTCTCGATAAGAGCCTCGGCCTTCTTAAATTTCATCTCGGCCGTCTCCCCAGCTTTCCGGATCACCACCAGGTCATTGCGGCCGACTTTAGGCATCTCGCGCTTGATGGGTTTGATCTTGGGCAAGGATGCCTTCTTAGGTGCCGGGCGACCTGCACCCTCTGGAGGCTGACCTGCCGCAGCGCCCTGTTGAGCTGCCAGCTGTTGAGGCAAACTCGCCCCGCCACCCTCAGATGGACCCGCGGTTGTAACTTTCTTCTGCAAGCGAGCGACCATATTATTGATGGCCTGGGCATTGGTCGCCGTGCGAAAGACACTGGAGCAAATTTCGGTGCGCACACGCCCCATCATTTCCTGGAAATAGCGGAAACCCTCGTTCTTATACTCACTTAGAGGATCCTTTTGGCCGTAACCACGGAGACCCACCGCGCGGCGTAGTTCTTCCATTTCCGTAAGATGGTCCTGCCAATTACGATCCACCGATCGGATCACCAAATAGCGCTCGAGCGGAGTGATGCGCTCGGGGTCCTCAAGTTCTACCTTCGTATCATAGGCATCTTTAACACGTACTAGGAGTTCCTCTGTGAGCTGAGGCGCTTCTTTCTCGGCGACATCCTCATCCTTCGCACCGATGGGAAATGTCTGGTTGAGCCAGTTTTTGAGGGCTTCAGGCTCTTCGATCATCTCCTCCACACGCTCTTCCAGCTCTTCCTCGATCATCTCGAAAATCGTCTCACGCGGGGACTCATTTTCAAGAGCGTCGTTACGGATGCCGTAGACTACCTCGCGCTGATTGTTGAGCACATCGTCGTAAGACAACAGACGTTTACGGATCATATAGTTCTGTTGCTCGACCTTCTTCTGCGCATTCTCGATCGACCAGTTCAACATCGGATGGCTCAACTCTTCGCCATCCTCCAGCGAACTGTTGAGTATCTTGGACATCGGTCCCGCATTGGCGAAGAGGCGCATCAGATCGTCCTCGAGAGAGATGAAAAATTTTGAATAACCGGGGTCACCTTGACGCGCGCAACGTCCACGCAACTGGCGATCGATCCGGCGCGACTCGTGACGCTCGGTGCCCAATACGAAAAGGCCACCCAGATCAGCGACGCCGTCACCTAGCTTGATGTCCGTTCCGCGACCCGCCATGTTCGTCGCGATCGTGACAGCTCCTCGCTGACCGGCGCGGGCGACGATTTCCGCCTCTTGGGCGTGGTATTTCGCATTCAGGACGCTGTGAACAATATTCCTCCGTTTTAGCATGCGACTCAGCAGCTCGGAAGCTTCTACAGATGCCGTGCCGACAAGAACGGGCTGACCTTTCGAGTGAGCCGTCTGGATGTCTTGAATGACGGCATTGAATTTTTCCCTGCGCGATTTGTAGACCACATCATCGCCATCCACCCGCTGGTTCGGGCGGTGGGTCGGTATGACCATCACCTTGAGGCGGTAGATATCGAAAAACTCACCTGCCTCGGTCTCGGCCGTTCCGGTCATGCCGGCCAGCTTCTCGTAGAGTCGGAAATAGTTTTGGATCGTGATCGACGCATAGGTCTTGGTCTCCTTCTCAATGGCGACGCCTTCCTTCGCTTCGACGGCCTGGTGCAAGCCATCAGACCAACGGCGCCCCGGCATTACGCGACCCGTATTTTCGTCGACGATCTGGACTTTGCCTTCTTGCACGACGTATTGCTGATCTTTTTCGTAAAGACTGTAAGCGCGCAGCAGCTGAGAAATCGTGTGGATTTCCTCACTGGTTTTTTGATAAGTCTGTTCCAACGCCTGCTTCTCCTTGACTTTATCCTCATCATTCAAGGCGCGATCGGCATCGATCTCATTGAACTGGGTCGGTAAATCTTGAAGCAAGAAAGCCGCAGGATCGTTCGGTTTGAGATACTCGCGCCCTTTTTCCGTGAGATCAGCCTGGTGCTGCTTCTCATCGATTTGGTAAAGCAGGGCCTCCTTGATAGCGTATTTCTCCTGTTTCTGGAAATCGGCGTTCAGCTCAAGGTCGAACTTGTCCATATCTTTACGAACATCGCCGTCTTCCTGCATCCGCATGAGCTGCTTATTCTTGGGCATACCCCACTTCACCTGAGTCATCAGCTTCATGGCCTCGCGGCGCTCGCCATTTTCATCGGCCAAGATCTTCTTCGCTTCGTCCATCCAGCCATTACACAGGCGCTCTTGCTGGCGAACCAGACGCTGAATTCCCGATTTAAACTGGTCAAAAGGCAGAGGTGTATCGTCCTGAACAGGACCCGAAATAATCAGCGGCGTCCGCGCTTCATCGACAAGAATAGAGTCCACTTCATCGATGATGCAAAAGTAGTGTCCCGCCTGAACTTGATCTTCAATACGCCCGGCCATGCCATTATCACGTAGATAATCAAAGCCAAATTCGGAAGACGTCCCATAGGTGATATTGCAGCCGTACATGGCTCGTTTTGTGGCGGGATCCATCTGGTTCTTAAGACAACCGACCGTCAATCCGAGAAAACGGAAGAGGTGGCCCATCCACTCCGAGTCCCGCTGCGCTAGATACTCATTGACTGTGACCAGCTGGCAATTGAGACCGGTGAGGGCGTTGAGATAAAGGGGGGCGGTACAAGTGAGTGTTTTACCTTCACCGGTCTGCATCTCGGCAATCGTGCGACGGTGCAGTGCCAGCCCACCGATAAGCTGCACATCGTAATGCACCATCTGCCACTCCTGAGTCGTTCCTGAAAACTCGACCTCGCGTCCACATAGACGACGCGCCGCATTCTTCACCACAGCGAAGGCCTCAGGCAGGATTTCATCGAGCACCTTTTGACGGGCATCGATAATGGCCTGGCCCTTCTTTTCGGGAGAAGCGGAGGCAAATTTCTCCTCAGCAGCACCCACCGCCGCCTTCACCTGCTCCATAAATAAGCGGGTCTTCCCCTGGAGTTCAGCATCACTCAGCGACTGCAGCCCGACCTCGATCTGATTGATCTGTTTTACGATCGGTTCGGCCTCTTTGAGGAATTTACGGTAATGGCGACCAGAGAATTTTTTAAGGATAGCACCAATCATGGCGTCGTGTCTGAGAAAGTTGGGTTTGCTTTGGCTTCGAGCGAAAAACCAATGAAGATGAAGAACGCCGCACATCAATGCAAGCGCGCTCCGCGCGTAGTCGCTGCCGTGGGTGCAATTGAATGGACGGGGACATGTCTCCAACTGCCATTGTTGTAGTCGTCCCGCTCTTTCGGGGCGCAGGCCGTTGCTTCGATCCACACCGTAGAGGCGGGGCGACGGAGCGCCTCAACTACAACGATTGGAGCCGAGGAGCGACAACTCGCTTTTGGTGATAGGCGTTGCAGACTAAGCGCTCAATCACCTGATGGATTCCATAATTCCGTCGAGTTCAGCAATACAGGCCGCTTTCTCATCTGAATCCCAGTCGGCAAGCTCAAAACCATTGCGCGCGATCTGAGCTAATTCCGCCTGGGAAAACCCGAGGTCCATCTCCAAAGCATAATACTCCTCACTTAGGGTATTCCCAAACATGAAGGGATCGTCCGAGTTGATCGTGCAGTGCACCCCGAGATCAAACAGTCTACGAATCGGGTGATCCGCCATCGTGGCGATACCCTCAACCTGGAGTTTAAGGTTACTGATTGGGCATACATCAAGGCTCGTCCCCGTATCCAGAATCAACTGGACCACATCAGGATCTTCAATGCACCGCACGCCGTGCTGAATCCGGCGCACGCCCAATTCATTAATGCAGCGGGCCACAAAGGAAGCTGGCATAAACTCGCCGGCATGGGCTTTGAGGATTTTTCCTTTTTCGGCGGCACGTGCCCACACCTCTGCCGTCCACGGCTCAAGCGGCCAATACTCCGGGCCATGTAGGTCGATACCCGCCAAGCCATCCCAATCCATACTGTCGTCAATGAGCTCTTTGCCACGGTCTACATAGTCGTTGTGGCGCATTCCCATGAAGACGCGAACCTCTACCCCACTCGGTGCGGCGTCTTTGATCGCAGCAACCACCGCAGCCCCGTCCATATGTTCTGGAGTCAAGGCTCCAATGTGAAAACTGGTCTCGATATAGCGCACATTCTGTGCAGCACAATCAGCCAAAACCTTTGCAGCACACTCCGCATACGCATCGACCGAGTTGAACACATCGCCGCAGAACTCGTTGTAGAGCTCCATGAACGCATCAAAACTTGGAAAGCGGAAGGCATCATCCCACATCGGCGGCGGCCCAGAAAAACGGTCGGGATTGATCTTATGAACCATTTCCAGCGGACACGCACCCTCCATATGTATGTGCGTCTCAGTTTTGGGTAGCGATTGAACAAAATCACGAAGGGAATCGGTGGGCGTATACATAACCAATCAATGAAGTTTAACTCGCCTGCGAATCCATGATCCGCTGATGGATATAAGCCCCGGCGGTGATCGCTTTATAAGTCGTAGGGCGCGCTTCTGTCACACAGCTCGGAATGGCATCGATCACCACATCTGGATCTGGATCGCTGAAAAATGCAATGGATTGGCGACCCAGCTTTCGTGCCTGCGCCCGCGGCTGAACACGGTGCGGCGTCGAACGAAAACGATCATTACTCCATCGGGCCAAGAGATCTCCGGTGTTGATTACCACGGTTCCGGGAATGGGCGGGGCATCGACCCAATTGCCATCGAGGTCTTGAACCTGTAAGCCACCCGAGTCGTCCTGAAACAAAACAGTCAGCGTACCGTAGTCGGTATGCGCCCCCGCTCCCAGTTGCCCCTCAGCGACCGACTCTGTCGGCGGATAATGCAATAGGCGCAGGGTTTGAGTCAGGCCCGTGTGGCGCTCATCAAAAAACGAGTCGGGTAGCTCAAGGGCCAAGGCAAATGCCCGCATCACATCGGAAGCGATCATAGATATCCGCTTGTGCAGGACGCGCATAAAAGCCTCAAAGACTTCACTGGACCAGTATTCAGCCCCAGACGGTATCCGCGCAAGATCCCGCGAGGTGAAGGTTTCTTTAAGGTCCGCTGGCTTCGAAGGATCTAGCGCCTCGCCCAACATCTGCGTGAAGCCGTGGTTGCACTCCGGGTCGAACGGCACCTGATGCTTTTCCTCACTCGCAAAAAACGCCCGAGAGACCGCAAACGCCGCATCCATAAGATCGGGCGACATCCCAAAATTCTTCAAATAAATGAAGCCCACATGCTCTGCCGCATGGCAGATCTCTTGGGCTACCGCAGCCCGCTCCTCCGTGTCCCCATGCAAGAAGGGGCCCAAATCAATTATAGGAATTTCGCCGTTCATAGATGCAACATCAGCAGAACTTAAGCCGGAGTGAGAGGAAGCCTAGAGTCCAGCTGATGCAAAACACTCACACTACACTCCGTGCAGAATGATAGCGACGGCTATTGCCTCATCTAAACCCTCAACTACCCCAAGGCAATCGCTCTCGCGATCACACTACGGATTTTCAAAAACTGTAGCCGACACGCTCTGTCGATTCGCTGACTTGAGAACTCTTCCACGCCAAAGACACACGCCGACAGAGTGGCGTAGCTAGATACAAGGGCTCTGCTAACAGCGGAGGTTTAACCCGGATTATGCGATAGGAGCGAGTAAGGAGGTGCAAGATGTTGTAGTGCAGCAGATTGTGCCTCACTTATAAAATCAGGATCTATCGCCCCAAAAAAGGTCATCGGCACATAGCAAATATTATCAGTTAATTTGAAGAAGGGTATCACAGGACCCTCGGCCAAAATACAGAGTATCCAACATTAGCGTGAATTCGCGTCCATTCGCGGATAGATCAGAACGATACGAAGGCTATGCTGTGAAGTGGATACCAAGGTTCACAAGAGGCTGATCCTTAGGTATTGATACGCGAGTCGAGTATGTTACATTGTCTTACATGAGCACGATTACAGTAAGAATCCCAGATGAACTGAAGGCTGAGTTGCAGAAGATAAGTGAATCCGAGCATAAGCCTGTGAGTGATTTGGTCCGAGAATCAGTAAGACGGTATGTGAATGTTGAGCAGTTCAGGGGATTGCGGCGTAAGACGCTCCCTTTTGCTGAGGCGCAGGGCTTCATTACGGATGAAGACATTTTTGATAGGCTGAAGTGAGTGTTACAGTGTTGGATACAAATGTGGTGATCGCTGCATTTGCTTCTCGCGGTCTTTGCGAGTCATTGTTTGAGCTATGCCTCGAAACTCACGATCTAGTTGTGAGTGATTTTCTTCTTAGCGAGCTAGAGGAAAAACTGATCAAGAGGCTCAGGCTCCCAGAAGATCGAGTGTCTGAGGTGTTGGAGCTATACTCACGGTGTAGCCGGAGTATTGTTCCCGTCGAAGTTTCAATTAGTGAGTGTCGAGATCCCGAAGACCTTCTGGTCTTAGGCACATGTCGTGCATCGAAAGCTGATTATTTGGTAACGGGAGATAAGGATCTGTTGGTTTTGGGAACTTTTGAGAGCACCTCTATTGTTTCGCCAAGGGCTTTTTACGATCTACAGTCCTAACAGCGAACAAGAATGAATGAGAATGCGGCATAGAATCTTATGCCTTCTGAAAGAAAGGTGCCCAAACAGCAATCACCTCACGCCCGCTTCGCTCAAGACACAGAGGCGCAAAGAATATACCGAGTGACAAGTAGTTCACAAGTAGCTCAACCGCGGTATAGTTTGTCCAGCAAGAGACCAATCATCCGCGATTCTGGATAGTCGCCGAAAATATGGATAATTTGAGCTGAATCCTTACAGCATGAAGATGGCAGAAAAAATTAGCGTTCATTAGCGGATAGACTCAAATTCCAGAAACCCCAACTAGCCACTACTCACCCGTAGCAATCCCGCGCATCCCCTATCCAAGTGCACTCTTCCACCAAAGACCTCACCCCACTTTCTTTTTCCTCGCCCCAATATACCAAAGTATTTTTAACAACTATCATTCTGCGCACGCGAAGCCCACACCCAAGCACCTGATATTCAGCCACTTCCGTCTCACCATCACAACTAACATGAATCCCAAGAGATATCAGGACGATTCGTTGATATAATATTAACTGTTCGCTGAAAGAAAATGAGTCTGCCCACTTACATCACTCACTATTTCGAGCGAGAATATGGGCCGTTCCTGAACGTATGTGACCTCGACGACAATTCCATCTTCGACCTATTCGAGAAAGAGAAACAGAAAGAAGCAAAAACAGAATTCAATAGGTTTTCTATAGGTTCAGACTTCGTCAAGTGGCGTCGTAATGCTGACGACCTTCTAATCAAAGCATACGAAGAGAAGTTTGGATTCGTACCAGTCGCTGGGCCTTATTTTGCAATCTTGGGCGATCCAAATCACTGGCAAGCGTGGAAACGCTGTGCTCATCTCCGAGGAAGATTGGCGATCCATCCAGGAAACACTCTACCTTCAATCAATTCCCGGAATGGTAGACTCCATCAAGAAGGCCAGAAGAGAAGGAATCGAGAAAGCTTCAAAAGACTTGGACTGGTGAGCTACGAAGTCGTCTTCTCCAAGCAGGCACAAAAAGATGCCAAGAAACTGACGAGAAGTGACCGGAAAGAACAGGCGCCAGAGCTAATTGAGACACTGAAAGAGGATCCGTTTAGATCACCACCAAGATTTGGTATCCTTACCGGAAACCTTGACGGGTGCTACTCCAGAAGGATCAACATTCAGCACAGGTTGGTTTACGAGGTTTTCGAAGAGCAGAAAACCCTTCACGTATTGAGAATGTGGTCACACTACGGAGAATAAGAAACAGTGCCAATAAGGCGTAGCAGAGGAATCGCGCCATCTGTGGTTCAGTGAATCATCGAACCCCTTTGAGTTTGTCGTGTTAAATTATATTCTGTGCAGGGCCTGGCCTAAATCATCAACTACCCCAAGGCAATCGCTCTCGCGATCACCCTACGGATGTTCAAATTCTGTAACCGAATCGCTCTGTCGGGTCGCTGGCTGTGGGACGCATCCACGCCAATGACACACGCCGACTGGGCGGCGTAGCTACATTCAAGAGCTCTGCTAAAAGCAGATGTTAAAATAGAAAAAGCTTTCTGCGGGCTTCTGCATATTCTGCGGCCCTTCAAAAGACTGTGGCTTACTGGCTCGAAGATAGATTATTGATCTACAAGCCGCGTTAACTGCTCTAAAGTCTGCGCGTCTACTTCAATTTCAGATACCGCAGCACGGGCAGCTTCGGGATCGATCCGATGCCAAGTGCGCACCACATTTTGTAATTGATTACGACGCTCGCTGTCGCTGGACATCGTTTGAGCCCACTGAAGCGCTGCTTGGGGATCGTCGCGAGAAATCGACTGAACCAGCTGCTGAATACTTCGATCTCGCAAACCGTTGTCTTCGATGGAATCAATCCACTGGGATGCACCGTAAGAGTCGTAATTGAGGTAAGCCCCGGCAACGATAGTGTGGAGATTATTCGAGTCAGCTTCGCTCAACCCCACAAGACTACTCAACAGTCTAACGGCCTGTTCTGGGTCGGAACCGGCGATTTGTCGAAAGCTGTGATTCAAGATATCCGTTTTCACCCTTCGGTCGGAAATTTCATTCATCGCAGCGTAGGCGGCTTCAGCATCCACCTCCATCCAAGCTACATAACCGGCCCGCTCCGCATTTCTACGTCCCTGTCCATCAGGGAGCTGCTCAGCCCAGTCGAACACCGATTCTATATTTTCTTGAGCTAAATCTATTGCAACTCTTTCCGCCAACGCCTCCGCAACCACCGGATCTTTAGCATTGACCACCCATTGCCCCACCTCGATCGCGTCGAATTCAATCATTTGCCAAAACATCCTACTGATCACCTCTCGTCGATCTCCGATATCCTTCAAACCCAATGCAAATTGAAAGGCTTCTTCTGGGTTCTCATGGGCAAAAGATACAAACACCTCATACATGACCGAACTTCTTCCGTGTTTCTCGCGTGTATTCAGCGCAAAAGTGAATGCCGCCTCGCGGTCCGCATTCATCAATGCTCGGGCAATCATAGGTGTTTTGTAACTATAATTCTTCGAATCCAACTCCGTTCGCAGGAGTCTGTCGAGATCGAGAATTCGATCTCTGTTCAGTAGATCTGGATCGTGAGGCCAATATGTAGACGTTAAAAGCCGACGGCGTTCGTCCTGTGTCTCCGTCATTTCAAGCAACCCCATGGCGCGGTCAAAATCTCTAAAAACCAAGGTCCCAAAAATGCGTGGGGCAGCCAAACGTAGCAACGATTTATCCGAAATACTATCTAGAATACTAGACACGTTTTCAAGACTCTCCCAGTTGATTCTTGAAACAACGGTTTTAACAAGACTCTCGCGAATTCCAGGATCAGGTTCCCTTCCCGCTTCATGTAAAGCGGCCTGAAAATCATATTTTGCCCATCTCTCAAATACCTCCCTTTTTAGATCAACTTTTTGTTTATTCGCCAAATTCAGCTCGCTCACTAGAGCAATTGCATACAAAGGATCCTTGTCAGTGATGCCATAGAAGGCTGAGCCAAAGTATGCATAGTTATCCGGTGCGACTGAGCCACCTTCGGCAGTCAACTTTTCTGCCCAACTGATCGCAGCCTCAGGATTCATTCGACCCATTTGGCGCATCACCGCATGAATCACAGATCCCTTCTCGGATGAAGGGAGTGTAATCAGATATGCAAAAAGTGCCGCTGAATCCTTTTCTAGCCAGTGCATATAAATCAGCTCTCTCGCTGTTTCAGAGATATTTCGAGAGCTCCTCATTTCATCCATTAACTGGTGCAAATCCACGGCATTTGTAGCTTCAAAGAGCTTGACCAACGCCGTCGCCTGGGCGGCTGCAGCGAGGATTTCGATCTCAGCTAGGGGGTGCGCGATTTCAGTGCGTCCATCTGCGTCTACCTTTACTCCAGTATTGAATTCATCAGATACAACTGAATCGGGATCTATTTTCGGAGGTGGGGCAATCCGCTCACTAGTGACAGACTTCAAGATCCAGCCTCCGGAGAGACCAAACACAAATAAAACAAGGGGTAGAGAGGAACGCATAACTGAGTTCTTGAATATCCCAGCAGTAATTCAAGGCATATCGAACCATCAATTCATACCAATACGTAGGATTACGGTCCCGACGACGTTCGAGATTCTCTGTCATGAGACTTAAACCGCCCCAAGGCAATCGTTCCCGCGATCACCCTACGGATGTTCAAAAACTGTAGCCAACACGCTCTGTCAGGTCGATGGCTGTGGGACTTATCCACGCCAATGACACAAGCCGACTGCGCGGCGTGGTCAAATGCTCAACGCACTACACGCTGCTTCATCTGCGATGATGGTCACTTTCTCTGACCACTGCGCAAGCATCTGAGAGGGATATTGCTTGGGGTCGAGCTCACCTTCCAGGACGGTTTTTAGGGCCTCCGCTTTATTAGCACCGGTGACGATCTGAAGGATAGCCCGGCTCTGGCCGATACCCCACTCCGTGGCCGTCAGACGCCAGCCCCTGCTTGGCACATTGTCCGCGGTGGCCAATTCAGCAAGCGTATCTCCTTTCCCGATTAAGTCGCTACCGGGAAAGATCGAGGCGCAGTGACAGTCGTCACCCATACCTAAGATACAGATGTCGAAGCTGCCCTCCCCAAAGACGCGCTTAAAGTCAGCATTGAATTTCACGGCCCCATCCGAGGGTGGCATGTCGCTGGCGAAAGGTAGCCGATGCGTATGTCGGACTCCTAGAGGGTCAAGCATGCCGCGCGCTGCATGGCCGAAGTTATTGTCGTCGTGCGTCATCGGCACCGTGCGTTCATCGCTGGTAAGCCAGACGATTTTCGCCAGATCCTCTTTGGAAAAAACGCCCTTCTCCACTGCCCAGGGATACCAGGCTTTGGGGGTCGATCCTCCCGTAAGCCCGATCGCGGCAAAGTCGCGTTCTGTGGTCGTGGCCGCGGCGCGGATCTGCTCCGCTTTGACTTCAAAGATCTCCTCGCGCGACCCAATAATCAGGGTGCCGTTCCTAGTTTCGACTGTCTTCATACTCTAATTCTTTACACCTAAATTTAATGCTCCCGGCTTAGCTCGTTGTAAAAAACAAGGCCTCAGATAACACCTCAACGGGTTCCATGCGTGTGACCATTTGTGTGTTATTGGCCGTGCCGAGTCCGAAATCAGCCTCTGTTTCCGCCATGCGCGTTTTCTGGTTTAAACGCCAGTGAAAGAATTTTTCATTGGCGTAGGCCCATTCCACCGCAGCGACGTCCTCTGCATCGGCTGAAGAAAGCTTCAGTTCGAAAGCGATCTTAGACAGATCGATATCAGCCAAAGCACAACAGTTTTTTATGCAGCAACGCATCCAATCGAGGAGGTTGTTTCCCTCTCCAGAATAGACGTCGAGTATGGAGATTCTTACGGCCGACAACCCTGCAACGAGGACATCGGGCTTGTATGAACTCAGAAACTGGCCCAAGCTCTGAAGAATCTTGAGCAACCGAGCGCGCGCAAAATCCTTTATCTGCGTCCTCTCACGCCACGACAATGCATGCATCTCTGAACCATCGACGCTGCTGTCAAACACCACGCGCTGGAAATTAGAGGCAAACTCCAAATAGCGATCTTGTATCGAAGCAGGGTCGACGCGGTGTAGCCAAAGATAGCCCGGCAAGTCAGGCTCTAGCCAGAGCGTGATCTGGTTTTCCAAGAATTCGGCAAAACTCGGTTGGTAACTCAGGATCAACGCCTCACAGCAACACTTCTCACGGAGCGATTCCCCAACAAAACACTGTGTATACAGCTTCCCCTTTAGTCGCTCCTCTTCTTCGCAGTCTTCTTCAGGACGTGGGCATAACAAAACGATGCGGCAAGGCGTGCGCTGTCCGAATGCGACCGCCGTTTCAAACAATTTGAGCACTTCTTCTTGGGTGGTGCTCAGGCCAGTATGAATGACAAGGTTGAGCTGAGAAGCTCGTGTGCTACTAGCATCGGGACCCACGCCCTCAGCTTTCCATACGCGCTCGATCTCACGAGTCACTTCTGCCACGGGCATGGTGACACCGGGCAGGATATCAAAGTTAGTTCCCATAGGTTATGGCCCCTTTTAAGATCCCGACGTGCGCCAGGTATTCTTGTCTTCCCAAAGCATACGATCCGCAGCCATCGGTCCCCAGGAGCCTGCCACGTAGTCTTCCAAGCCATTGGGTCCACATTTCTCCCAAAATTCCAAGATTGGAGTCATGAGTCGCCACGAAGCTTCGGTCTCGTCACCACGGATAAAGAGGGTCGAATCCCCGATCATTGAATCGAGGATCAAGCGTTCGTAGGCCTCAGGGGTGTTGGATCCAAAAGTCGTCGCGTAGCCGAAACTCATTTTAACCGGCTGTGTGCGCGTCTCCAGACCGGGAATCTTGGAGTTCATGACCAAGGTCACACCTTCATTGGGCTGAATGCGGATGACCATGGTATTGGGTGCCACATTATATTTATCCCCCTCAGAAAAGAGGATACCTGGAGGGCGCTTAAACTGAACGGCGATCTCTGAGACTTTCGAGGCCAGCGCTTTACCGGAACGCATGTAAAAAGGCACCCCCTTCCAACGCCAGTTATTGATCGAAAAGCGCAACGCAGCATAGGTCTCGGTGATCGAATCGGCCGGGATACCCTCTTCGTCCATGTAGCCATTGACCATTTTCCCGCCCACCAGGCCCTCGCTGTAGCGCGCACGGACTACATCGCCGCCATCCACACGCATATCGAGGGGCTGAATGGCTTTGAGCACTTTCACTTTCTCATCGCGGATGGATTCAGGATCAAGCGATACGGGCGGTTCCATAGCGGTCAGCGCCAGCAGCTGCATGGTGTGATTTTGAATCATGTCACGCAGAGCCCCGCTGGTGTCATAATACCCCCCGCGGCTGCCGACTGGAAGCGACTCCGCCACGGTTATCTGAACCGATTTTACATACTCGCGGTTCCAAATAGGCTCAAAGATGGCATTGGCAAACCGCTGCACAAGAAGGTCCTGCACAGTCTCTTTACCGAGATAGTGATCGATCCGGTAGACTTGGCTTTCGTTGAATTCGCCAGAAATGACATGATTGAGGTTAAGGGCTGATTCTAGATCGCGGCCAAAAGGCTTTTCGATTACAACCTTCGACTCCAGATCAGTGTCGATGTTAATGCGCGATAAGCCGGACTTGCCAAGGCACTGGATAATGGGAACAAAGACGGTGGGTGGCGTTGAGATATAGAAAACAACCTGAATCTCACGCCCCATCTGCTCCCGGATTCCATCAATGCGTTCTTTTAGAGACTCAAATGCTGCCAACTCATCGTAGCCTCCGGCATGGTAGCCAGTGTTCTTTTTGATCTTGGCCCAAATCTCATCGTTCAGAGGTCGCCGTGAAAACGTCTGGATCGCCTCCTCTGCAGTCGCCTTGAATTCTTCATCGGGCATGGGCTTCCGGCCAAAACCAATGAGGCTAAATTCCGCCGGCAGCAGGTTATCGACAGCCAAGTTATAGAGCGCTGGGACCAGTTTGCGTTTCGTAAGATCGCCAGATGCGCCAAAAATTACGAGCACGGTGGGCGGAGCCCCGCGGTGCTTACTGAGACCTTGAAGAAATGGATGCCGTTGATCGGATGACATAGGATTGGGTTTTTATTGGAAATGCCGGGGAAAAATCTGAACCCCAGCGTAGTGCGCAACACGCTCTGGGATCGAGGATGAGTGCCCAATTTCGACGATGTCAAAACGGAAATGGGCAGATCTTTGACGCTGTAGGCTGAGATAGGTGCGGAATGCTTCGAGCAACACCTCACGTTTCGCTGCTCCAATGCTCGCATAGCCCCCGCGCCGATCGTCCTCATGGCGTGCACGCACTTCCACAAAAACCAACACATCCCCATCTAAACCCACAAGATCGATCTCCAGACGGCCTTGTCTCCAGTTCCGTTCGATGATTCGGATCCCCTCTTTCTCAATCAAGTAGGTTGCTGCAACCCGCTCGCCTCGGTCACCCAGCTTTTGGCGCTCGGTACGATCAGCTTGTTCACGGCGGTGTACCCAACGGTTTCTCAGGGCTCCAAAAACTTCTCGCAAAGACAGGTCTCGCATAATCCAGACGCTGCCTTTGACCGAGACGAAAGCAAGTGTGGACTGGCATCGCGTTCAGAAGAATGCGTCGACAGAGCGACGCGGGTATAGGACCTCGAGAGGCATCGATAAGCGATTCATTTGGGTGGGCCTGCATCGCAGGAGCGGCCGGTTACGGCGAATCGGCCCTACCCCCGTTGCACTGGATTAGACCGATTAACTGTAGCCGTGGCGCTCTGTCGCCGCGTGCCTTTTGGTTCAGATCGCATCCGTGGGCAAGATACATTCCTAGCAATTCTTGGCACAGCCATCGCTCATTTAAATCCATGACTTCCTACACCGGCTGGGCCCTCCTGCTTCTATCCACTTATGCAATTTGGTTGGTGGTGCTCACGGTGCGTAGTTTTAGGAATCCAGAGACCAGTCCAGATTCTTTTTTCCTAGCGGGAAAGAACGTCGGACTCGGAGCATCCATCCTTACTTTTTGGGCAACGATCATCAGCGCTGCTGCCATCGTCGGCGGTGCCGGTTTCTTCTACGTTCACGGCATCGGCAATCTGTATTTTGCCCTGATCTCCTATACGATCCTAGCAGTGCTGGCCAATACCGTAGGACGGAAACTCTGGAATCTGTCGCGCGCGCATCCCGAGATCCGCTCGCCGATACAACTGTATCTCAAAAATTACCGATCCCCAGCGCTGGAGCTGCTTTTTGTGGGCATCACACTCTACTGTATGGTGCCCTACGTCGCAATCCAGATCACGGGCTTTGCGCGTCTGCTCGAGGGCGCCTTGGGACTGCCCTACTTACCCACCGCAGCCGTGGGGTTGGGGATCATATTCCTCTATTCGGAATCCGGTGGCATCAAAAACATCATTCGCACCGATGTCGTTCAATCTCTGGTAACTATCGTAGGCTGCGTGGGCGTTGCTATGGCATTTCTATGGACTGAATGGTCTTTCGACCTGGGTGCTTTCTTGAGCGATATCGATGCAGCACAATCGCCGTCACTCCTCAAAACACCGGGCCCTCAGGGTTTTTTCACGCTACCCATGCTCATCGGTTTGGCCGTGATGTTGTCATTTGGAGCTATCTCGATGACTCAAAACGCCCAGCGTTTTATGATGGTCAAAGACGAAAGCTACCTCCGTGTCTTGATGTTTGTGTTTCCAGCTTTGGGCATCATCACCGCGGTTACCGCAGCTATCCTTGGACTCGGTGGAGCCGTCGCCTTTCCCGGCTTAGAAAGTGGTGACCAAGTCGTCGGCAAAGTTTCGGCGAGTGTGCCTCCTATTCTCGGTGCAATGGCTACGATCGGGATTATTGCAGCTACCATGTCTACGGCCGACTCCATTCTCCTGAGTGTCGGCTTCGTCGTCAGCGAGCAAGTTTACCGGCGCAAAACAAATATAGAGCCCAAGAAAATTCTCCAAATCAGCCGAATCTTCACACTTGCTGTCTGCCTCTTCGCCTTCATTGCGAGCATCCAACCTAAATTCATTACCCTCCTCGTATTCAGCACCTTTGGCGGCATGCTTCAATTGACCCCAGCCTTGCTACTTGGCCTATACAACAAAACACCGAGTAAATATATCGCGGCAGCGAGTGTCGTTGCGGGATTTCTGATCTTATTCCTGAATACGACCGAAATATACAAAGCTTCGTTTCTGGCTCCTCTACCCGGTTATCTAACGGGATTCTGCGTTGCTTGTGCGATTTGCGCGGTGGATGTCCTAAATACAAAGAATCAATGAAAGGTATGCTTTACCAACCTCAGTCTCAAAGAAACATACCGTAGTAGCCAAGCAGGGGCTCGGCGTTCCCAGGAAAGAAACCGTTTCAATCGATACGCTAGTAAGACCCAGAAAGTCCGCATAGCGGTAAGAATGCTAGCTTTCGCACAGAATTGCGTTCCAGTCTCATTTTTTGTTGGATCATTTAAGCCGACTCAGGCATCCCGAAGTTGTGATCGTCGCAAACAGGTCTCTCCTTTTTCCCTCAAAGATATTCTTTGCCACTTTCCTTGTCATAGGGGCCGCTTTTTTTCCATCCGGACTGAGCGCCTATAACATCGCGATCGTGCGGGATGGACCTTCGTGGTACTTTGATGAGCTGAATCAGATCTTTGAATCTGAGCTCACCAAGTTAACCGAGACACGGACGCCGCCAACTTTCTCTAAAATTCCAGCTGAACCCTACAATATCGCTTCAATCCGGGCCGCAGTAAATGAGGCACTAAACAATGAGGCGTACGACGCAGTTTATACCTGTGGTGTGATTGCGACAGAGATCATTCAAGGGATTGCGACTGAACGCGGCAGCCTGGACAAACTGGTGATCGCGGGCTCGCTACAACTGAGCGAAGCTGCACCGGGCATTATTTCAGATAGCGGCACGTCAGAGATAGACAATTATTTGCCCATCGTTACGCCCAAACGTGTCTCTACCGATCTAGAACGCCTGAAAAGCATTGCCAATGAAACTGAGATTTATCTCGTCATCGATCAGATCTATATCGAGGCACTCTCATCAAGATTTGAATCCGGACGCGAAGTCTTTGCCGAAGCTCTTGAGCTCTCGATCATCCCCATTGCTGCTAGCTCCGACTTGAACGCGACGTTGGCAAGCATCCCGGAAAAAGCCCGAGCCGTCTATGTTTCAATTCTTGATCGTTTCGACGACACATACCGAACCCGGCTCTATGAGGGCCTTAACGAAAGAGGCATCCTCACCATGGCGATGAATGGACTTGAAGATGTCGAAAAGGGAGCACTCCTCGGCCTAGCTCAATTTGACTACAACCAAATTGCCCGACGTGCCGCACTCAACCTTTATCTTGCGCTGAGTGGCACGCCCACAACCCGGCTCCCCGTATACCTTCCCACCCAGGATAGACTGGTGCTCAATATGGCTACTGCTGACGCCATCGCTTGGGCCCCAGACTATGATACTGCACTTTCGGCCGAGGTGATCAATATGGGCACATCGCTCAACAGAAAGCCGCTCACGATCGAGGACGCGATGCAGCGAGCACGCCTGGCTAGCGCCAGTGTCGAAATCGCACGGCGCAGCGCAGAGATATCCGAAGCGGGTGTCAATGTGACGCGCAGTCTCCTGCTCCCCCAGATCAGCGCCAGCGGATCAGCAAGTCATCAACGTATTTATGGCCTTCCAGGAGGAAGCGATCAAAACTACACGGATACAGGGGCCATCGGCCTAGAACTCAGACAAATATTATTCAATGAAGAGGTGTGGAGCGGCCTGAATATTCAGCGCGATCTATTCTCTGCGTCAAAGATGGATCTGTTGTCGTCTGAACTCGATGCTACCAGTGCTGCTGCCAGTGCATATCTAGCCTGCCTCTCCGCCGAGGCCCTCTACGAAATCGAGCGGAGCAACCTGAATCTCACCTATGACACGGTCCAGCTTGCCCGAATTCGCGTGGACATCGGCGCTTCCAAAGCCTCAGAACTCTTTCGTTGGGAGCAACAGCTTGCACGTGGCAAAGCTCTTTTGATCCAACGCGAATCGGCACGGCTCAACGCTGTCATTCAGCTCAATCGCATCCTTGGATTACCCCAAAGCTCCGAGTGGGACTTTGAGGAGATTACCATCGGCGACAGGGAGTTTTATTTTCTCAATGACACGCTTGGCCCTCTGCTCAAAAACGCTGTGGATTTCCGAAGCTTTATTAGCTTCACCGCGAGCCAAGCGATCGAAAACTCTCCCGAACTGGCCGCTTTTGACCTACAGCTCCAAGCCCAGGGGATTCAACTGCGTTCACTGAAACGTGATTTTTATCTTCCTGAAATCTCGATGAGTGGCGGATTCAGCCGAAACTACCTCGAAAATGCACAGACCGACTGGAGCGGACAGAACCAGGCGAGTATCGGAGTCCAAGTCTCCATTCCCCTATTCGAAGGCGGCGGTCGCTTCAGCGAAATTCGACAACAACGTGCGACCATCGCACGGCTCGAGGCGCAAAGATTAGCCACGGTTCAAAGCTTAGAAGAAGCGGTCCTTTCCGCGAACAATGGTATCCGAGCGGGACACCCGAATATTTGCCTCAACCGCCAAGCGCTGACTGCAGCCCAGGCCAACTACGATGCGATCAACGAACAATACGCACAAGGCGATGCCTCCTTCCTCGATCTTCTCGACGCACAACAAGCTCTTCTCTCGCAGCAACAGACATTGAACACGGCAACCTTCGATTACCTTAACTCGATTTATGCCCTTCAGCGTTCCATAGCCTGGTTTGAGCATGAAAAGACACCGGCCGAGCGCGCAGCTTGGATCAACGATTTCCAAAACTTCAGAAATTCACAACCCTAAGCATTCATCCTATGCGATTAGCTAGCTACTCTTTCATCGCCCTCGTGGCCATCCTTACCGGGTGCTCTGAACCCGAAGTGGTGGAAAGCCGCCCCCGCCCTGTCGTATCCATGATAGTCGAGCAACCCATAGACCAAAGCAGCCGCAGCTTCTCTGGACTAGTTTCCGCAGGAGATGCTACCAATCTCGCGTTTGAAGTTTCCGGACGGATCGAATCCATCGGCGTCGGACTAGGTGAAACTGCTCAAGCAGGCGATATTTTGGCCTCAGTGGATAAAACCGACTACCAGGTGCGGGTAGCCGATGCCGAAGCGGCTCTAGCTCAAGCCGAAAGCGAGTTACTCCGCACACAAAAACTCTTCGAGACGGGCAACGCGAGTCAAAGCCAGCTTGATAGCGCCATTCGCGGTGCCACCTCCGCACGGGCTTCCTTCGAACTGGCCGAACGCCAATTGAAAAACACCGACCTTCGTATGCCCTTTGATGGTATCGTGAGTAGTGTCGAGCTTGAAACTCAAGAGTTAGCCACCACCGGTCAGACCGTGATGCGGATTCAGAAGCAAGGGTCCTTTGAGTTTCATTTCGGAGTGCCGACCGATCTGGTAAACGCGCTTAAAGTGGGACAAGAGCTCAAGGTCTTGGTAAACGATGGGGCTTCGGAACCCCTGAGCGCCACGATCCTTCGTATCGCCCCAGGAAGTAATACGGATACCACATACACCGTCGAATCTGGGATCCAAAACAGCCCGGAAACCCTGCGCGAAGGCATGGTTGGTGAAGTTACTGTGGAAACAAAAGGCAGGCAGTCTGAGCCCTATTTTTCGTTACCGTTGGCAGCTATCATCGGCGGAGGCACCAGCTCTCAGCCTTCAGTTTGGCTTCTTAAGCCTGACGACAGCGGCAACGCCACGGTACACAATGCGGAAGTCAGCACCGGATTCTTGCTCAGTGACGGCTATATTGCTGTGACATCCGGATTAACTCCTGGGGATATCCTCGTCACCCGAGGCGTCAATGAGATCAAAGAAGGCATGGTAGTCCGCTACGCCCAGTAAACATCGAAGTCCCGCCTGTTGTGAATCTCACTGCGTTCGCTCTCAAAAATAACCGCACGACCCTGGTCATCTACTCAGTATTGATGCTGATGGGGTTCGCCACCTACTTCAGCATTGGCCGGCTCGAGTATCCAGAGTTTACGATCCGCAACGCCCAGATCATCACCCAGTATCCTGGACGCAGCGCTTCGGAAGTCGAACAAGAGATCTCGATCCCTTTGGAACAAGCCGTGCGCCAGATCGCCGAGATCGACGAGGTCAACTCCACTTCGAAACCAGGCCTCTCCATCGTGAGTGTTACGGCTGGCGATGAATATTTCGACTTGGCCCCGATCTGGCAGGATATGCGGAATAGCATCGATACGATTCGGCTGCCCTCTGGAGCCTCAACGCCGTCGGTAAACGATAAAGTAGGCGACGTTTTCCCCTATGTTTATGCTCTTTCCGGCGATGGATTCAGTGACCGCGAGCTAAATGATTATGCTGAGGATATCCGCGACGATCTACTCAGCCTCGAGGGCGTTGCAAAAATTGAGATCCATGGAGAACAGGCAGAAAACATCTTCCTCGAATTCTCGACTACCGAGCTAGCCTCCTACGGCCTATCACCCAGCAATATCCTCGGGCAGCTCAACGCACAAAACGCCGTCGCCAACAGCGGCAACGTCCTGGCGGGCACAGAACGCCTCAACCTCGTCACACTGGGAGAATTTGAATCCGTCGAAGAACTGGCTAATTACCGTATCAGCCTCCCGGGCACCACGACGCAACTGCGCATTTCTGACCTGTTTGAAGTAAAACGTGGCTACTCCGAGCCGGTCGCCGCACTCTCCCACTTCAACGGCGAGCGCGTTGTGTGCATTGCCATCTCAATGACCGAAGGCTACGCCGTCACTGAAGTAGGTGAGCGCATCGGGGCCTTCCTCGAGGAAACAATAAACAACCTACCCATCGGCCTCACGCTCGATACGATGTTCTACCAGCCCACGTATGTGGAGGCATCGATTCAAAACTTCGTCGTCAATTTGGGCCAGGCTTTCTTCTTCGTTGTAGTCGTCATGTTCCTCTTTGCAGGGCTCCGACTCGCTCTCATTGTTGGCGTCTTGGTCCCATCGGCTATTTTGATGACATTCGCTTTCATGCCGCAAGCTGACGTCCAGCTCGAGATGATGTCTATAGCAGCATTGATTATAGCACTGGGCCTCCTGGTCGATAATGCAGTGGTGGTTTCCGAACAGATCCTTGTTCGTCTGAACCAGGGTCAATCGCGTCGGGAAGCTGTCATCGCCGCGGGCAAAGGCTTATTAGTTCCTCTGTTAGCCGCCAGCGGCACCACCATCGCAGCATTCTCTCCCATCGCGCTCGCCCCAGGGGGAAGCAGTGAATTTACCTACAGCCTCTTCGCGGTCGTATCGATGACCCTATTATCTAGTTGGGTTATCTCGCTTACGATCATTCCCATATTTTGCTTCTATTTCCTCAAGCCACAGAAGAAAGATACCTTTGTCGGGCAGCTATTGAGCCGCTGCTATACGCCCTACGAAGCGTTGCTGCGCCTCGTACTCAAACTGGGATGGACGTATCCCATCCTTATCATCCTGCTCACCTTCGGGGCTGCATTCGCCTTTAAATACGTCCCCAGCATCTATTTTCCACCCAACGAACGGGGTCAATTCATCATCGATGTGGAACTCCCCTTAGGGACAGATATTTTGCAAACCGAGCGCGCCGTCACCACACTAGAGACTTGGCTGCTCGATCAAACCGAGATGGTCGACAGCGTATCCTCCTGGATCGGTAATGGCGGACCACGCTGGTATCTATCTCTCGCCTCAGAACCGGCAAATCCCAATTATTCGCTCCTCTCTGTTTTAACAAAGACTGACGACCCGGAAGCGATTACCGCCTTGCGCGCTGAATTACGCCTGTTTGCTGAGGAAAATATGATCGGCGCTCGCGTCAGCCCCAAAGCACTCGAAAACGGCCCCCCTGTGGGTGACCCGATTCAAATTGAGCTTACTGGTAAAGATAGCCAAACGCTCTACCAACTGCGGGATCGCATTTTCAAAGAACTTGCTGACGTCCCCGGACTCTACGATCTTCGCGACAGCTGGGGAGCCTGGGTCAAGCAAGTCAACATCGACCCGGATCCGATCCGCTCTGCGCAACTCGGGCTGACGACCGATTCGCTGGCCCAGTCTATTAATCTCGAATACAATGGCACTGTCGCATCGGAATTCCGCGAGGGCGACAAGGCGATCCCCATCACCGTGCGCTCGCGCGAAGACTATCGCACACGACCCGAGCGCTTGAATGACCTACCCATCTTCGTCAGCGACGGCACAGTGCCACTCAGCCAAGTGGCTGACGTTTCGGTGGTATTCCAGCCGGGATCAATTATCCGAAAGGATGGTTTCCGAGAAATGGTCCTGAAGGGTAAAGTGACGGGCGCCTTCGCCTCAGATGTGCTTGCTGAGATCCAACCCCGCCTGGCTGCGCTGACTGCCGCCTCAGACTGGCCGGCCGGCTACACGATTGGCTATGGCGGTGAACAGGCAGAGAGCGCTGAATCACAAGGCGGCATCGCTTCCGCCATGCCCATATCGATGGCGATCCTTTCGCTGATTTTAATCGCGCAGTTCAACAGTGTCCGGCGATTCGCCATCATCATGTGCACCATCCCACCCATGCTAATTGGAGTCACACCCGGCCTGCTCATCACTGGATCATCATTCGGCTTTATGACCCTACTGGGCCTCATTGCCCTACTCGGCATCATCGTGAACAATGCCATTCTCCTCATCGATGAGATCAATCTCCAACTGGAGGAAAAAGACACCCTGGTCGAAGCCATTGTCACCGCATGCCGATCGCGACTCCGCCCTATTATTTTGACTACCTGCACGACGATCGTGGGACTCATACCACTGGCCCTAGGCGGCGGTGGCATGTGGAGCTCGATGGCTTATGCTATGATGTTCGGCCTCGGATTTGCGACTGCCCTGACCCTTTTACTGTGCCCCTGCCTCTTTTACCTCCTCTTCCGTAAACGATACGCGACAGCAGCTTAAAAAGGCTCAAGGACTGAGATGATTGAATACCTCGCCAGATTCCTGAACATCGTATTCTGGTCGCTATACGTCTTGGGGCCGCTCCTCATCACCCTCGCGCTGATGATCGTATCTTTGGGACTGCTGGTGGGACGCATTGAAAAATGGAGCATATTTGACGCTGCCTACTGGGCCTTCATCACCGGAACTACGGTCGGTTATGGCGATATACGCCCCCTCAAAAAACGCTCGAAGATCATCTCTATCCTGATCGCGCTACTCGGTCTCATCTTCACAGGCTTCCTAGTAGCCATTGCTATCAACACCGCTTCCATGGTCATCGATGAACTGATCACCCTCGAGATAGCCGAGAGATTTAAACAAGATGGCAAACCAGACGCCAGCGAACGTCCTTGAATATCAATCCAGCTGAACAATTAGCGTTCATTCGCAGATCCCGATTCTATAGGGTGTAATTGAAACAGCGGGGAGATTGCCCCAACTGCCTTTGTTGTTGTTGAGCCGCTCTGTCGGCTCGCGGGTTG
>JABSRG010000037.1 GCA_013215165.1 Opitutales bacterium
AGACACGATCAACCGCTACAGCCCATCAATACTCAGGTTTGATCTCCGCCATCAGGTCTTATGGGATGGCTGTGAAAGAAATCGATAATAACATCTCAGTTGCTATTAACGAAACTGTTAGCAGCGTAAGGTCTCTACGAATTTTACGAATACCCCAATCAATATAACCTATAAGCTCGACATTTAATAAAGCCACGTTCAAAGCGCTTTCATGTAGTGAATGTAAGGCTTTTCAGCCAAGCATCAACGCATGTTTTCGCTGTCTACTGGTGGGCGCTGGGCCAGTAGATTTTTTTACCAGCGTTTTTTATCACACAGACTAAATGAATATATATATAGGGAATCTGTCGTATGCCGCGACAGATCAAGACCTCGAAGAACTATTCTCACCCTACGGCGAGGTCTCCAAAACGACGATCATCATGGACCGGGAAACCGGTCGATCAAAGGGATTCGGCTTCGCTGAGATGCCGGACGACGATGCCGCAAAGACTGCGATCGATGCTCTGAACGGATCTACGTTCCTCAATCGAAACATTACTGTAAACGAAGCGCGTCCACGCGAAGAGCGGCCTCGCGGAGGCGGCGGTTATCGCGGTGGCGGCTATCGCGGTGGCGATCGACGTGGCGGAGGAGGCTTCCGCGGCGGGGATCGACGTGGCGGCCCAAGCGGCGGCGGCGGCGGTGGACGCAAGGATCGTCGCTTTGATCGCGGTGGTGATAGCTGGGATTAATCTCAGACTTCGTTTACCTCAATTTTCAGGTCACATTGCAGAGCGATGTGACCTTTTTCATCCCCTACTTCGCCAATCCCCAATGGCCGGTCGTGAATGGATAATAAATAAAGATGGCGCGCCCAATAACGCTCTCTTTGTCCACGCGCCCCCAGTAACGAGAGTCCTGGGAGTTATCCGAATTATCTCCCATAGCAAAAAACGAGTCCTCGGGAACCGTATAAGAGTTCCCGCTGGATAAGGGCATAGGATAACGGAAATCAAAAGCCGGATTTACATAACCATCGTATTCATCCATCTGTTCGTGGTTATTTACAAATGCTTCTGCCCCCTCAACCGGTTCGCCATTATTAAACAAAATCGGCTCACGGATCTCCAGCTCGTCACCGGGGCCACCCACCAATCGTTTGATGTAGTATTTTCCACGCACATCAGCGGCAACTGCCTGAGGCACGTCAGGAAGGTCATCCGTTCGAAATACAAAGGGATCTCCGATATCTGGCTGAATGAAATGGTATGAGAAGCGATCTACAAAAAGGGCATCGCCCAGCTTTATATCGAAGCTCAATATTGGCTCTCCGGCTGCCACGTCTATCCCCAGATCGAAGTAAATCAATCCGTCAGGTCCGGAAACGCGCCTCATAGAGGTCCAATCAACATCCATCATCTCAAGAATATCCCGCGGTCGAAATTCTCCCGGAACCTCTAGATAGACCTTCTGGTCGTCCACCAAGAAATAAAACGCTCTCTTTGTGGTTGGCAAAACAAACCACTTTCTACCCGGCACTTCTTTGACCGGGAGACTGGGCACCCCAAGGTAGCGCCGAGAAGACGGGATATAAACACGTCCCGAAACCGGCGCTGTCATCTCATAGTTACGAGCGCCACGTGTAACGAATCTAAAGGCTTTTTCAGCAATATTGGGTTCTTCCCCGAGCTGATGCACCTCTGCAAGCATCCCGTTGTAAGTCGGATACATCGAGTTCGTTGGAATAATAAAGGGTTGCAGAAAGAACGTCCGGATTCCGATCACGACGACTGCCGCAACCACGATCAGCTCTACAACCTCGTTTCCAATTCCCCTGGGATAGATTTTTCCACCATGCTTGAGGAGAAAGCCGTGAATCTGTTCCACACGCTCATTCGTCTCTTTGACATCTAAATTTTTCGAACCCTCGCGAATCCGTTTATCCAGCTCGGTCAAGTAATCTTCAAGTTCCTCGAGGATTCCTGCGTCCAAAACATCACAGCGATAATTATATACCTTCCGTGCATGGGAACGTAAGTCTTTGAGCTGACCAATCAGCTTGCGCGCACTCGGGAATTTTTTACTCACTAATCTGTTAATTCGAGCTTTTAAGAACCTGGATGAAAGCGTCTTGAGGGATGGAAACCTTACCGACCTGCTTCATTCGTTTCTTACCCTCTTTTTGCTTTTCAAGCAGTTTGCGCTTCCGAGAAATATCACCCCCATAACACTTGGCAGTCACATCTTTACGCAGCGCAGAAATAGTCTCCCTAGCAACCACGCGACCGCCTACTGCTGCTTGGAGCGCAATTTTGAAAAGCTGTCTTGGCAAAATCTCTTTGAGTTTACTGCACAGCTGGCGCCCCCTGAATTCGGCCTTGCTTGTGTGGACGATTGAGGAAAATGCGTCCACTGGTTCCCCATTCACCAATATTTCGAGACGAACGAGTTTAGACGGTTCATACTCGGTGATCGCATAGTCCATGGAACCATAACCATGAGTGATGCTTTTTAGTCGGTCATTAAAATCCACCAGGATTTCATTCAGCGGCAACGTAGCCGTCAAAATCATCCGCTGATCGTCGATGGTCTCAGTGTGGGTGCAGACACCGCGCTTATCTTGAATGAGCGCCAGCATGTCGCCAATCGAATCTGTCGGCGTGTGTATCGTCGCTTCAATCATCGGCTCACGGATTTCTGCAATTTCCTCCACTGGAGGCAGTGCGACCGGGTTATCTACCTTCAGTTCCTTATTGTCGGTAGTAGTCACTTCATAAACTACCGATGGATAGGTAGAAATGATATCGAGGCCATATTCACGCCTAAGCCGCTCTTGAACGATCTCCATGTGAAGCAAACCCAAGAATCCACAGCGAAATCCAAAACCAAGGGCCACCGAATTTTCCGACTGAAACGTGAGGGCCGCATCGTTCAAACTCAGGCGCCCCATACTCGCCTTCAGTTTTTCATAATCCGAAGTATCAATCGGATAGATGCCCGAAAAGACCATCGGCTGGACTTCTTTATAACCGGGCAGCATCTCAGTAGCTGGATCAGCCGTGAGCGTTAGCGTGTCTCCAATCTTCACGTCCGCGACGTTCTTCAGGTTCGTGACAATGTAGCCCACCGTGCCAGTCGCGAGCTTATCAACCGACCGCATAGACGGAGTAAATTGACCGACTTCTTTTATCTGAGCTTTTGTGCCATCACTCATCATGGTGATGGTGTCCCCGGTCTTAAATTCTCCGGAAAAGACGCGGACGTAACAAATTACGCCTTTGTATGCATCGAATACACTGTCAAAAATGAGCACACGCCCTTGCGGAAATTCGGTCCAGCGCGGCTTGGGAAGTAATTTAGCAACAGCTTGCAAAATCTCCGGGATACCAATCCCTGATTTACCACTCGCTAGAATGGCTTCATCCGCTGGAATCGCGAGCACATCCTCCAATTGACGTTTGGCGTCTTCAACATTCGCACTCGGCAGATCGATCTTGTTGATCACCGGAATCACCCTAAGCCCTTGATCAATGGCCAAAAAAGCATTGGCGACCGTCTGTGCTTCGATGCCTTGTGCTGCATCGACAAGAAGCAACGCTCCCTCGCAAGCCGCCAGACTACGGGAGACCTCATAGGAAAAATCGACGTGGCCAGGTGTATCGATGAGATTAAAAAGATACTCTTCTCCACCCTCACGATAGATCATGGAAACTGGGTGACTCTTGATCGTAATTCCCCGTTCGCGCTCGAGATCCATCGAGTCAAGCAGTTGATCCTTCATCTCACGTTTTTGGACTGTATCCGTGCTTTCTAGAAGACGATCAGACAAAGTAGTTTTGCCATGGTCGACGTGTGCAATAATGCAGAAGTTACGGATCTTAGAGGTATCGTACATACGGAGGTGTTCAGGAGACAGCGTCTAAATTGCGCCGATCAGTCAGGAAATAAAGCGGGTCTCTCCAGTTTTGGAAGAGATATCCACGTATTCCGCCAGCGGCTTGACGTCCAGGCTGCGATCAGTGCGCTTAGCTAAACCTGCCAAAACAGCCCCAGGGCCACATTCAAAAAACTGCGTTTCGCCGGTATCCTTGGTCGCATTGATCAAGCAGTCTTCAAAATACACGGAACCCGTAATTTGCTTCACGAGCGCTTGCTTAATCTCGTCTGGGTCGCTGATGGCTTTACCAGTTGTGTTGGTATAAACAGGTACATCTGGCGTCTCAAATTTCATAGGCGAAAGCACATCTGCAAACGCATCCGCGGCTCCTTGCATCAAACGGCTATGATAGGCTCCCGCCACATTGAGTTCCTTAGCCATCTTGAATCCGAGGCCTTTTGCATTCTCCAAAACTGTGCCGATATGTTTCTTTTCGCCGGACAGAACAATTTGTCCTGGGCAATTCAAATTCGCCACGTCGACATCAGCCAGCTCAGCCAGCTCAAAAGCTTTTTCGCGACTCCCACCAATCAACACAGCCATTCCACCTTCCGTAGAATCGCATGCTTCCTGCATGAGCCGGCCGCGCGCCGCGACAAGTTTGAGACCTGTTTCAAAATCATATACCCCCGCCACATGCATGGCTGTCAGCTCGCCTAGAGAAAGACCGAGTGAGCAGGAAGGCTGTTCGAGCTTTCCTAAGTGCTTCAAAATTTCGACCGTGGCGACGCCCTGAACAAATAGAGCAGGCTGACACACGCAGGTCTCTGTCAACTTGGCTTCAGGACCATAGAAACAATGCTCTTTGAGCTCTATGCCAAGTATCTGATCTGCCAGATCATATACAGAACGAGCCATGGCCGAACCTTTGTAAAGAGATAGACCCATGCCCACCACTTGGGCGCCCTGGCCAGAGAAAAGTAAACCGAAAGACATGAAACAGCAGAGAAGTGTTGATTAAGAAAAGCTGAAGAAAACATCTAAATATTAGCGATGGGTCAACGCTATTGAACCCGCATATTTGAATAGACCGAAAGCTTTGCATAAACTGATTCATGGCAAAATTTAGGCATGTGGTAATCACTGGAGTCAGTCGCGGAATCGGAGCGGCACTTCTCAAATATTTCTCCGGCCAGGGAGCCTTTGTATCGGGATGTTCATCGAGCTCAAATATGGACGAAGGAACTCTAGAGCACGCTGAGATATCTCAAGTAGACATACGTTCTCGCATCGCAGTTGAGCGCTGGGCGAAGGAGGTTTTGTCAACACACGGAGCACCAGATCTACTGGTTAATAACGCCTCGATCGGCATGAAGCATGGACCGTTTCACACCCTTGATCTGAGGACCATCGAAGATCTATTAAATGTCAACTACGCTGGTACCATCCGCGTCACCCATGCTTTCCTACGCGCCATGATCGATGCCGGGGGTGGCATCATTGCGACGTTGACCACGCCTCCCAAGGGAATCCCGAGCAAAGAGATCGTCCCTTACGCCGCGAGTAAATATGGATCCAACGGCTTCACCCAAACTTTGGTCGGAGAAAAGCTACCTGGAATCACGTGCGTCGATATTTTTCCGGGCATCCTCAACACTACCCTCACACGCAACAGCTATGGCAAAAAGGCAGAGCGCCTCCCTACTCCGGAAACCTGGATTGAGAAAGCAGGACCGTTTTTCGAAAGTCTAGGCCCAGAGCACAATGGCCAACATCTGAGTGTGTGACCATCGCTCATTCCGTCTAAAGATCCAACCCTTCAGTCAGACGCGCGACTTCCTGGACGTCTTTATCACCCCGACCGCTGAGGTTGCAGACGATGATTTGGTCCGGGCTCATCTCTGCAGCGCGTCGAAGCGTGTAGGCGATACCATGTGAGCTCTCTAGTGCGGGTATGATACCTTCGATTCGTGATAGAGTCTGGAAGGCTTCGAGCGCTTCGGCGTCGGTGGCATATCCGTAGTCGATGCGGTCGAGATCTTTATAATATGCGTGCTCGGGCCCGACGGCGGCATAGTCGAGGCCAGCTGAGACGGAGTGTGTCAAATCAATCTGACCCTCTCCATTCTGCAAAATCCATGTCTTAGCACCCTGTAGAACTCCAAGTTTTCCCTCAGCAAAACGGGCCGCATGCTTGCCCGATTCGATTGCGTGTCCCCCTGCCTCAACGCCCGTGAGGCGAACCCCACTCTCTTCGAGGAACTCAAAAAAGAAGCCGATAGCATTCGAACCACCCCCGACACAAGCTGCCATCTCATCGGGCAGACGTCCCTCTTTTTCGATAATTTGCTTTCGTGTTTCTTCGCCGATGATCCGGTGGAAATCGCGCACCATCATGGGATATGGGTGAGCCCCGAGCGCCGAACCCAGGATGTAATGCGAATGATCTACGTTCGTCACCCAGTCTCGCATGGCTTCGTTGACCGCTTCTTTCAGTGTCTTCTGGCCAGCCTCAACGCCTTTTACCTCCGCCCCGCACAAGCGCATGCGGAACACATTGAGTGCCTGGCGCCGCATGTCTTCCGCGCCCATATAAACAATGCATTCAAAACCCATTTTAGCACACATTGCCGCTGTGGCGATACCGTGCTGACCTGCCCCGGTTTCAGCGATGATGCGTTTTTTACCCATACGCTTAGCCAAAAGGGCCTGGCCAAGGGCGTTATTTATCTTGTGTGCGCCCGTATGTAGCAGGTCTTCTCGTTTGAGATAAATTTTAGCGCCCCCACAATACTCGGTGAGGCGATCAGCGAAATACAAGGGCGACGGACGTCCGACGAAGTCCTTGAGTAAGCCGACTAAAGCCTCCTGAAATGTCGGATCTTGGCGCGCCTCGCGATAAGCTTTTTCCAACTCATATAGTGGGGTCATCAGGGTCTCTGGGACATACATGCCGCCATAAGGTCCGAAATGACCACGCGAGTCTGGAAGTTCAGTTTTACTTTCTTGTGTGATGGAAGGTGGGAGGTCAGTTGCGTAGGCCATGGTATATCAAGCTTTGGATTCGTCGGATACGGGAGCAATCTCGGTCGCTGCCGCAGCGTCGGCGCACTTTATAGTAATCATTGTCAAATCGTCGTCGTAGTCTGTCCGTCCACTGAAGCGCTCCACTTGATCGAGGATAGATCGATTCAATTCAGTAGCCGACATACTTAGGTTTTCCTCAAGTATATCCGCGAGCCGCGAATAAGAAAATTCTTTGCCATCTTTATTCGCCGCCTCAGTGATTCCGTCCGTGTAAAGAAAGAATGCATCCCCCGGGTGGAAAGGCACGGAGATGTCCTTGAGAGTTCGAGAGAATATGCGGTTATCGACCATGCCCAAGGCCATACCAGAAGAGTCCAGTCGCTCTACCTCTACTGTTCCATCTTTCTGACTCCGGGCCAGAACTGGCAACTCATGACCTGCACGCGCAAGGCTGAGCTCAGCTTTTTTTGTATCTATGATCGCATAGACAAATGTAATAAACATTTCCTTACGAATGCCCGCATCCATCAATTCTTGATTAATCGACAGTAGCACGTCACGCGGTGAATCCAAAGTGAGCGCATAGTGCCTGAGGTGTGTCTGAGTAATGGCCATCATTAATGAGCCAGGTATGCCTTTGCCCGAAACATCGGCTATCGCGATTCCAATACGATGTTCGCTCAGCTTGAAAACATTATAGAGGTCTCCCCCTACTTTTTGGGCCAAGAGATACGTCACGGCTATATCGAGTCCGGGAACATCAGGGAATTTGCGAGGAAGTAGCAGGTGCTGGATATTCGCTGCCAGGGCGAGATCTACGTCCAACTTATTTTTCTCAAGCAGCGAGTGAACATTGCGCGCGTTGTGGAGTGCGAGGCCTGCCTGTTCAGCGAGGTTCTCAATAAGAGAAAAATCGACCTCCGTGAACGGCTCCCTATTTGCTGGATTCGCAACGCAAAGGACCCCCAAGAGTTCCTCTCGAAATAGTATTGGCACAGCTACGACTGAGTAGACCTTGAGTGCTTCGTCTGAATGTTGAAAAATGCGTCCGTCTGAAAGTGCATCTTTTACAAGGACACCCTTTCGAGTTTGGGCAACTCCTCCGACAACTCCCTCTCCGATTGGAAAGGTTTCAGAGCGTAAGATCTTCTCTACAAACTTAGCCCGTGTTCGAATATTGCCCATAACTTCTTCGGGCAACGGACGATGCGGAGGAAACAATCCTTCAATGGCCGCACAACGCATCTCTCGATCTTCGATATTCTTAAAAACTGCCGCCGATAGCGCCCCCGTAGACTGAATCGCCGCATGCGTGATATTCTCGTAAAGCTCCTCACTCTGAACGCCCTCGCCGAGAGCTTCGACCATGTTGTGCATAAAATTGATGACGATGCTACGTTCTTGCCGGAGCAGACCGATCTCATTTTCGGCGGAGGATAGCTTACTTTTCTCGCTTCGAAGCTTCCATATGCAATAGGCAGCCATCAAAGCCGCCACGACCGCTATCACCAATTCAGGCATAGAGAGGATTTATATAAAACGCAGTCAGGTGTCATCAACCTGATTCTTCAGGAAAGCAATCACGTCCTGAAACTTTGAAAAATTCTCCTCGTCTGCTTCGACTAAAGCTTCGTGCGCCTTCAAGATCGTATCTTGACTGCAAGTCGTGCCGGTTTGTACCTCGGAGCAATGTTCCAAATCCTTCTCATCGGGAGCTTTATTGCCATTTCGATCCACGGTGAGAATGTGATCCAGCCCTAAGTTATGAACGAGCTCCCAGTGACGATCACCGAGTCGGGTGATTACCAAACAGTGCTCTGAACTCGATTCCTCTACTTCGATGGCCGCACTAGCCAAAATCCCCAGGAAAGTGCTGTCGACTGTCGTGCAGTCTTGAAAGTCGACAACGAATCGGTGTTTCCCACCGCCGAGCATCTGAGTGAAAAAATCAGACAATGGCTGGGAATTCATATAGTCAGCGCGTCCTTTAATCCGAACGATCACCGGATCTTTGTAGGCGTTGACAAAAAAAGTTGTCGGCTGTGTCGGCATGATGACTGCCGGGAGGTAAGATTGAGTGTGGGGAATAAAGATTCCCGCCGGTCCATCGAGACCGGCGAGATTCGCAAAGCGTTAGGCTCCGCGGACGATGTTGCGAAGGACGTATTGTAGAATTCCACCGTGTCGGTAGTATTCTACCTCGATTGAGGTATCGATGCGCACCTTGAGTTCTGTGGTTGTTTGACTGCCATCTGCCCGAGAAATCTCGAGTGTTATCATTTGGCCCGGTTTTAATTCATCAGACAGCCCTTTAAGTGAAAATGTTTCCGTACCATCTAGACCGAGTGTCTCTGCGTCCTCGCCTTCCTTAAAGTTGAGTGGCAGCACACCCATACCGATTAGGTTTGAGCGGTGAATGCGTTCAAAGGATTTTGAGACGACCGCCTTGACGCCGAGGAGATTGGTTCCCTTGGCTGCCCAGTCTCGCGATGATCCCATGCCATAATCCACTCCGCCAAAGACAATTAATCCCTCAGCGCGCTCAGCGTATGTCTGACAGGCATCATAGATATCGACGACGTCACCCTCGGGCATGAGTTTTGTGTAACCGCCCTCTTTGCCATCTGCCATCAGGTTCTTTATTCGCACATTGGCGAAAGTGCCACGGGTCATGATACGGTCATTTCCACGCCGGGAACCAAAAGAGTTGAAGTCTTTTTTCTCGATGCCCTTTTCATTGAGGAAACGACCCGCGGGCCCATCATCCTTTATGGCTCCAGCGGGTGAAATATGGTCGGTAGTCACAGAGTCTCCAAGAATAAGCAGTGGGCGGAGCGACTCAAAATCAGCAATGGTATTTGCTTCCATGCCGAAATTTTCAAAAAATGGGGGGCATTGGATATAAGTTGAAGCATCAGTCCACGCATACTTTCCACCGGTTGGCGCATTGATGGCATTCCACTGCGGGTTCGCCTCATCGATGGAGCCGTATTTATCATTAAACATCTCGGGCTTGATGCCAGCGACAATGGCATTCTCAATCTCTTCATTGCTGGGCCAAAGATCCTTGAGAAAGACGGGATTACCTGCCTCAGAAGTACCGATGGGGTCGGCACTCAGGTCAATGTCCACGCGACCAGCCAGGGCATATGCCACAACCAATGGAGGTGACATAAGGAAATTCGAACGGATCGCAGCGTGCACTCGCGCCTCAAAGTTCCGGTTACCTGAAAGGACGGAAGCTGCTACGAGATCACCCTCCTTGATAGCTGTCTCGATCTCGGCATCTAAGGGACCCGAATTGCCAATGCAAGTAGTGCAGCCATAGCCCACTAGATTGAAGCCGATTTGATCTAAATAAGTCTGGAGCCCTGTTTCTTCGAGATAGTCCGTCACCACACGTGAGCCTGGAGCTAACGAGGTCTTGACGTAACTAGGCACTGTCAATCCAAGCTCCACAGCCCGCTTAGCAACGAGCCCTGCTGCAATCATCACCGAAGGGTTTGAAGTATTTGTGCAACTAGTAATCGCAGCAATAAGAACAGATCCATGGCCAATCTTAGCTTCTTCCGCTACGGCGACACCACCTGCGTCTTCATAATCAACAGGCACTTTTACATCGCGATCCGAAGGAGCTTTACCAAAACCACCCTCCGCAACGGGCATTTCAAACAGGCTGTTGAATGTCTGCTTGAGAGCATCGACCTCAATGCGATCTTGAGGACGCTTGGGCCCAGCTACCGAAGGTTTGACCGTAGCCATATCAAGCGAGAGTTCTTTAGAATAATCAACAGAACCTGCTTTCGGAATTCCAAATATGCCCTGAGCGCTCAGATAGTCGCGGACTAAGGCGATTTGCTCCTCAGAACGACCGGTCGCACGGAGATAATCGAGAGACTTCTCATCCACTGGAAAGAATCCCATCGTGGCCCCATACTCAGGAGCCATGTTTGCAATAGTAGCGCGATCGGCCAAGGTCAGTTTTTCTGCGCCTTCTCCGAAAAACTCTACAAACTTACCCACTACTTTCTCTTCGCGAAGCATCTGGGTAATTTTGAGAGTCAGGTCGGTCGCAGTGACCCCCTCAAGTAACTCACCTGAAAGATTCACGCCGATCACCTCAGGAGTCTGGAAAGCAATAGGTTGACCCAACATGCCAGCTTCAGCTTCAATACCCCCGACTCCCCAACCGACAATGCCAATACCGTTGATCATCGTAGTGTGAGAATCTGTCCCGACCAAAGTATCGGGGTAGAAGACAGTTTCACCCGCGACCTCCTTCTCGAAGACAACGCGGGCCAGGTATTCGAGATTAACTTGGTGAACAATACCGATTGCTGGCGGCACGACGCTGAATGTCTCAAAGGCCTGCTGTCCCCACTTCAGGAACTCATAACGCTCCTTATTCCGAGCAAACTCGATTTGCAAGTTACGCTCGTATGACGCAGCGCTACCAGATACATCGACTTGCACAGAGTGATCGACCACCAGGTCGACAGGCACCAGAGGCTCAATCAGGCTTGGATCCGCTCCGACACTCTCCACAGCATCCCGCATCGCCGCAAGGTCCACGAGGAGGGGCACTCCGGTGAAGTCCTGGAGAACAATTCTCGATACGACGAAAGGGATTTCTTTCGGAGACGGGTCAGTGGCTTTGTAACCAGCCAGCTCGCGGACATCTGCTTCGGTCACCCGCACTCCATCACAGTTACGCAACACCGCCTCAAGGACAACGCGTATACTTACCGGAAGGCGAGAGATAGCTCCAAGGCCCGCTTCTTCAAGGGCTGGCAAAGAATAAATTTTTCCGGACTTTCCAGAGGATTCACTGGTAAAGTCGCGAAGACTGTTGAATGGGTTACCTAAGTCGCTCATAGCATTATTGGGAGGAAAAAACTCGATATTACCTAGCTTAAGGCTGCTTTTATTGCTGAAAAATCTGGTAGAACATGGGCATCGTCACTGACGGAGGCGTAGGCAATTTTCCCGTCAGAATCGACCACAAATGCACTCCGCTTAGATACACCAGAGAGGCCGATAAATTCGTCATAAATGGATCCATAAGCCGTGGATACATCCTTATTGAAATCGCTCAAAAGCGGAAATGGAATATCGTCTCTCTGAGCCATCACTTCCAGGGTGAACGGGCTATCTACACTGATGCCATAAACACTAGCATCTAGATCCGTGTAGCTGGAAAAATCATCGCGAACAATACACATTTCCTCTAAGCAAACACTGGTAAAGGCCAGTGGGAAAAAGAGTAATACGACCGGACCTTTTCCAAAGTGGCTGCTGAGAGTAACAGACTGAAAGCCCGTTTCATTTTTGTATCTTAGAGAGAAGTCGGGAGCGGTATCCCCAATAGATAGTTTCATATTTGTAGAAGAGGTAACGCTAACCCCCTATTTTGCGAACTGTAAAGCGTGGATTAGGTTTGCTTGTCAGAACACCCCTAGAGCAAATTAGAGATACTTATAGTTCGATCGCCCCAAGCTAACTACTCTACTTATCATGGAGACGCTTCAAGACCTCTCCATGTAGATGCGGGTTGGCTGCGATGACAGAATCCGCTCCTAAAGGGTCATTCCCATACCAATCAGTGATCGCGCCCCCTGCTCCCCTTATAATCGGGATATGCCCTGCAAAATCCCATTCATTAGCTATCGGATCTACCATGATCTCCGCGCCCCCAGTCGCAACAGCGAGGTAACCGAATGCATCCCCCCAAGTTCGATACGTACGCACTCCATCGACTAGCGAAGAGAACTTGGACTTTGGATGATACTTGGTCGCAGCTCGCGGATCAGTAGTGAGGAGCGTTGCTCTAGATAGCTCAGGTTCTGTCGAGCAATAAACCTGTTTCTTTCCATTCAAGACCGTCTTCTCGCCGTCACCGATCACGCATTTATTGAGAACAGGCTGATTGATCGCACCTAGAACCGGAACGCCGCGATGTTTTAAACAGACCAGAGTCCCAAAAAGGGGCACATGGTGAGTAAATGAAAGTGTTCCATCTATCGGATCCAGCACCCAGACATACTCCGCATCAGAGTTTTCCTCCCCATACTCTTCGCCAATAATGCCATGCTCTGGATAACGCTCGTTGATCACTTTACGCATGGCTGCTTCGGCACCCCGATCAGCTCGTGTTACTGGTGTGTCATCCTGTTTCTCAATCACCTCGAGATCTGCTTGATCCCAATAAGGCATAATTGCTTCGGCACTTACAGATACCAAATACTCGGTAAATTTCCAGAAATCATCCATCACAGGCATCGGGAACTCCTTTCTGATGACTGGCGAAATGCCAAGCCTCATCGCATTTCGCCGAATGGATTCTTCAGGGCCTAACCCCTGCCATAGTCTCGATTTCGATCCGAGCGCCGCCCGGCAAGTCGACAATCGGCAGCACGGTAAGTGCCGGACGATGTATGGAGCCCGAAGCTTTGATCACCGTCTCCAGAGCCTTTTTCAGCGCATCAGTGTCGTTTTTGACATGCGTGGTCTCCAGGTAAATGCGCGTGTGCACCATATCCTCAAATGTTGCCCCTGCAGCATCGAGTGCCTCCATCGTAGCTGTCCAAACCGCATTGAACTCTTCCGTTAAGCTACCCTCGGTGGGAGCGATCACTCCGGAAAACCACACCTTATTTGCGTCTGGAGAAACGCCGACAGCGGGAGCAGAGATTGCATCAGGCTTACCCAAAATGGCGATATGAGCGCCCTCTTCAAATGCGTCGAAATCATCTGGGAGGGCCCCGTACATTTCAAGGCTCATGAGAGGACCCATAGATGCATAACCTGGAGCTGACATTACTGTCCGCGTAGGTTTGTTGGGATTTGAGTCATTGGTGAAATATTTGACGTATTCACGGCCAAAGCGTCCGAAATTCGGCCCAATTGGCCTTCCCTTCTCAGGGAACATGATGGTTCGCACAAAAAAGATATCTTCATAAGACACCCCACCCGACCTGAACGCGGTGTTCATCTTTTTCAAAATCGATGCGGCCTGATCCGAAAAGGAACCAAACATCATTGGATTTACAGGCATCCCAGGTGGCATAGGAAACTTTGTGTCTGGAAGAAAAGCGGAACTATAAAAATACCCCTGTCCTTCGTCGACAGCTTTGCCCGTGCTCATAGGAAACCCAGGGCGACCATACGATTTCCAAATTTCACGCGTCTCGTAGACATGGCGACCTGAGCGTTCCCAGTCTAACCAGTGACGGGTGCCTTCTGCAAAGGGTCCACGTCCCTCGGGAAATACAGCGACGAATTCGACCTCGATCTTATACTGAGAGATGAAAAGGCGCGAGATCCCTACGGTAGTCCGCGCTGGCTTGTGTGGATTATCCGGAGTGCCGAAAAATTCGGTAAATGCCCGATTCCAACCATCAAAATCAGGCGGCTCTTCATCATTTCCCACCACGTAAGCGCGCACGTTTACCACGTCGCGCAAAGTCAGACCCACTTGCTTCAAATCGCTGGTAAGCGTTGTGAGTACCCGATGAGATTGCGTGTATGTATCGCCATACCGCTCTTCATCCGGCAAGCCTTTCAATGCTACCGTTTTTGAACGCGGACTCGCTGTAATTCCCCAGGTGTAAAAATACCCTGCCCCCGGCTCCACTACGACATGGGATGCATACGGCCGGTCCGGCTTCTCGACTACCTCGATTTTCTCGTTCCAATTCGTGACTACCCCACCGAGGAAATAACGCACACTGACTACCAGTGCAAAAAACACCAGGACGATGGAAAGCTTATGATCTGGAAGGACTCTCATCGATCAGCAGAAACTGCCACTTCTCACGAACGGATTTGAAACTCGGGGTATGCCTCTTGGCCATGCTCGCTGATATCGAGGCCTTCCAACTCTTCCTCTTCATCCACCCTCACTCCAAGAGTAATTTTCAATAGAAAAAAGAAAACAAAAGAAATGACGAAGGCACCAATCGCATAAGAGAGACACCCAACCAGTTGCCAGATAAACTCACCACCTCCCCAGATGCCGACTGCAAGGGTTCCCCAGCTACCACAAACGCCATGGACCGATATCGCACCCACCGGATCATCAAGTTTCAGCTTATCAAAGAAAACTACCGCAAACACGACGATAATTCCTGATATAAATCCAACCAGTAACGCCCAACCCGGTTCGATCACATCAGCGCCAGCAGTGATACCTACCAGTCCTGCCAAGATACCATTGAGCGCCATAGAAAGATCCGGTTTCTTTAACACGATAAAACAGGTTATCATACAGCCAATTGCTCCCGCTGCACCGGATAATGCGGTCGTAACGAAGACGCGCCCTACCATTTGGGGGTCGGCACTCAACACAGAGCCCCCGTTAAAGCCAAACCATCCAAACCAAAGTAAGAAGGCACCGACTGCTGCCATCGGCATCGAGTGTCCAACAATAGGTCGCATCTTGCCATTCGCCAGGTATTTCCCCCGTCTCGGCCCCAGAAGTAACACTGCTGCCAAGGCCGCATAACCCCCAAAAGCATGAACCACTGATGAACCGGCGAAATCGTGGAAGCCTTTCTCCGCGAGCCATCCTCCGTCACCCCAGGTCCACGACCCTGCCATCGGGTAACCGATACCGACCAATAGGACCGTAAAGATCATAAAGCTATGTAGCTTAATACGCTCGGCTACCGCACCCGACACGATTGAAGCGGCCGTAGCCGCAAACATAGCTTGGAAAATAAAATCAGTCCAAAACGTGTAGTAAGCTCCCGAGCGCGTGGTCATGACCTCATAGAATTTCTCGGAGTCTACACCGATCCAACCGCCTACATGAAAGAACCCGTTAAAATTCTCTGACGGATACATCGCATTGAATCCCCACACGGCGTAAGTGACCAGTCCGGCTGAGATGATAAACACGTTCTTGTAGATGATGTTGACCGTGTTTTTGCTTTGAGTGAGGCCCGACTCGAGTGAGGCAAAACCTAAGTGCATCATAAACACTAGGGCTGCTGAGACCAACAACCATAGATTACTCACCGTGAAGAATGAGTATTCCCGACTCAAGTTACCCATGTACTCGTCAAAACTCTTTTCCGTCGGCGGCGTAGGATCTTCGACCCCAAAGAGAGCGTGCGCGGCAAAAAATGCCGTAAAAGACAAGAGAGTCTTCAAGATGATAGATACTGAGGGAGATAGACGCATAACAATTTGTTGAGGAAAATTAATCGCGCTTGTTCGCGAGAATATAGGCCACGATCTGCCCAGACATTTCAGGAGTGAGCACACCTTCCCAAGGGGGCATTCCCTTTTCTAGAATCCCTTTATACAAGAGGGTCTCGATCTGCGATGGCGTGTTTACATAGAACCATCGACCATCAAAAATGACAGTAGGGTTATCACCCGGAAGATCCGGCCCACCATGGCATTGCATACACAGGGCCTGAAAGTTCATCTCTCCCGCTTCGACCTGTTCCACATCTTTAGCCAATTCAATGAGCTCGGCATTTCGCTCGGGCGTGTCGGGTATTTCAGGTATCTCTGCAAGTGGATAGCGCGGATCAACAGTCAGACCACCTGTGGCACTAGCAACTGCAGCAGCCGATTGGGCATCAATGCCGAAAAGCGGCTCCCCTGAATTAGCCCGCAGCTCAACGAGCTTAGCTGCAGTCTCCATCGATATCGTAACGCTGCCATCGGTAGCCCCCAGTTCCAATTTGCGTTCACCATCACGAAGTATGTTGGCTAATAATGCCTCTCTCTCTTCAGGGATATAGGCTAAGGCCTCAGTATCATCAGCTCCAATCAATGACACCAGCCAAAGCATATACAGGAGGAGTGAGGCGATGCCTACGATACCAAGCGGTGTGGCGTAGCGATCAAGGAAAGAAGTCGGATGGCTCATGTCGGGAGGACTTATGGGCTCTGCCCCTTTAATCAAGCTGCCTGGATACGGTCATAGACTTTTTTTACTACAAGGCGGGCAGATTCGAATGCTCCAGCTTGCCATCCACCGATGTGAGACGCCCAACTGGCTGCGATGAACGTCTCACGATCCCCTTCGATCAATTGAGGATAAAATGTCTTGATCATTGTTTTGGGGAAGTGAGCCAAACAACCTTCAATATGAGGCAGGGTCGCCCAGTTTACAGAGAAAGCATTCTCGAACTCGGCGCGATATTGAGGGTGCACTTTCTCTCCATGGCTCAAAGCAAACTCGGTGCGCTCAGCGGGAGTCATGCGACCCACCTGGTCGCTCGTGGGTCCGAAAATGTAATACCCTCCCATGATGCCTTTGTCGCCGAGAAAGCCCTCGCTAGGGTACCATTGCTCACCGATCGGTAGATTATTCCAAGAAATACCCCCATAGACCTGATCATCCTCTTCCCAGAAGCGGCGTTTGAATTGAAGACCAATCTTACCCGAATTCTGAAAGGGAACGATATTGATCGCTGCTGTCATTTGGAACGGCAGATCAGTCTGAATCTTCCGCATGATCGTTGGCGGTATCGTTGAAATGCAGTAATCACCCTCGATTTCCTTTTGCTCGCCATTTTCCTCGTATATGATTCGAGATCCTCCGCCCGACCGGTGGCGTATTTCTGTGACGCGGCAGCCGTATTTGATCATGTCACCCACCTCTTCGACGAAGGCGGTGGCGATTTTGTCCATACCTCCCACAGGTGTAAACATTTGAGAAAAATACTCATATTCGTTGGCACGGTGGAAATACTGCCCAAAGCCAGCTTGAACCAAATCCACGAGTTCGAACGGATCTGCCAACTTTCCTTCTTGGTAGCCGCCGCCAGGCCACTGTTCAAAGCCACGCCGTGGATGCCCAGAATACGACATTGTGCGACGAGACAAGCCCCCCTCATAACGTAAGAAATCCTTTAGCTTTTCGACGTCTTCCGCCACCATCGGCAAATCCAGCGCCTCCTGATCGATGCATTTAGCCAAAAGTTCTGCGGTATAACCACGCAGATCAGTTTTCGCCTCGCGAATACGAACCCGCTGACCGGAAAGCTTTCCGCGGTCAGCGCCTTCCGTGTAATAAAATGCATTCTCGTTGAGATTTACAAACGGCTGGATGGCTACCCCGAGCTCCTTGCAATAGTTCATCGTGATATGCCACTGAGGAAAACGTGACGGCCCTGGATTGAAATAGGCACCTTCGTCAAATTCGCAGGTTTGTTCCGCACCCGTTGTCTCAACAATTCTATCTCCCCGACGAATGGTCAGGCAGCGTCCACCGGCTTTCGCTTGGGGCTCAAGGATAATGGACTTAATCCCGAGTTTTTTGAGCTCATATGCAGCACACATTCCGGCAACGCCTGCACCCAAAATAAGTACGGTCGGCGCTTTCTCGGAACCAATGGTATCCAGACCAGAGAGCTCAACTCCTTGACCTGATGCACGTGACATAAGGCCAAGCGCCGACATGGCAGCAAATGCGAAGCCACCGACTGAGCCCACCTTGCTGATGAAAGAACGGCGAGACATGGGAGTCGGCGAAGGGAAATTTTGGGACATCTTTTTCCTTGGGTTTTAAAAAATTCGCCCACCGAAAAGAAGGAACCGTGCCAGATCCGGGCACCGGTAAACCACTTAATCGGAGGATGCCACTGGCTCAATGGATTCTACCGATGCAGGGCTCTTCAGAATGATACCGCCCCGAATCCAAAACTCCGATTTCACCTCGCTGCTATCGTCGAAGACGTAATTAAAGCGTTCGAAGCGTTTCTCTTCAAAGTATTGCGATAAGGATACTAAATCCGCTTTTCTCAACCCAGCATCTCGCCACCAAGGATAAGTGCCTCGTACCCACCAAGCGCCCCCATATCCCTCTATCATTTCAGCCAATTCTGATCGCTCTTCCATCGAGTCTATTTCCAAAACCTCAGCTCCAAAATGCTCAGCCATGACATCGATATGAGAGTTCTGAAAGTGCCCCGGAATGAGATGGATACTCCGATCAATCGATCCATCTGCCCATTTTGCCAAACTATCGATTTGTGCTATCCAGTCGTGACGATCGATAAGCTCTGAACGACGACGCATTTGAAGTAATTCAGGATATTCATAGTCAGCTGACGCCATCCACCAGTCCTCGATGTCAGACTCAAAGAGCTCACCATAATATTCGATTTTACTTCCGTATGTGTGAAGCGTGTGCAAATGGCTCATATCCAGACCGTTTAGTGAGCGCACGTGCGTGAGTGATACATCTAAGCTTTGAAGCGAATCAGAGGCGATTGCGGACACATCTGAAAATGGCGAGTTGGAGAGGCTCAGTCGCTTCAAGTCTGGAAGGAGCCGTAAAAAACTGAAGTCTTCTATCTCGGTCGAACTTGCGCTAAAGAAAGTCATCGAAGGCTTCAAATGAGTCCAATCTACTGATTTCACCTCAGTATTCATGATATTCAGAAACTCCAGCGAGGTCATTGTATCGATCACCTCGACGCAGCCTACCTGTGTCCTACCGATGTTTAGTGTTTCAAGTTTGAGTCCCGCCAACGGATCAATGCTCTGCAACGGATTTCCTAGAGCCCAAATTGTCTTAAGGTGCTGAGAACTAAAACGGGGAAATCGACCAACCTGGTTCAGGGAGACCCGCAATTCGACCAACGGTGCATCAGCGAGGGGCGTCAAGTCCTCGATCTGATTATAGCGCGCGGCAAAATACTTAATTGGGGCCCCCTGGAGTGGACTTAGATCGACGATCCGGTTTGACGAAAGGCTCACTGTTGTGAGGGGCATATCGACCAGTGGGGATAGGTCAGAGATGCCTGCGTGCTCTATACTTATAAGATGCAACTTCTTGCCTCTCAGGGGTTCAAGACTTGTGGCGGTCAACGGGCCCAATATGCGGAGTGCGTAGACATCTTGAGTCTCTCCGATCCAATACATCAAGCGAGATGTCTCGCTGGCAGTGGCTGCTCTTTGCATCGCCACACACAACTCAAGGACCACCCGCGTCTTTGGGTTTAGGTCGAAGAGTTCGGGTAAACGATTCAGCGCCAAGCCATAGTGTCCAGAATACCAATAGTCTTTGATCTCCTTCTCTAGCAACCATTCCTGAAGGTCCTCAACTATCTCGGAAAAGCCTCGTGACTCAGCCTCGGCGATTAGCATATCCACGTCACCGGCCGCATGCACCACATGGAGCGAAGCAGCGCGCCTCAACGCTGATTCTTGGTTCACAGAATCGGGATCATTACGGACCATTTCGAGGAAGCGTTCATAGGCTTGCTCATAGCTTCCAGAGAGCCAGATCTGATCGATGGCTTTGAGCGCACTCAAGAATCTTGGTCCTTGGTGAGACTGAACTTTAAAGGTATGCAGCCGTATTTTTTCCGAGAAATTGCGCAAATAAATCCACCCCTGTGCGGGTAATTCTAGAACAGGCTGCCTTACTACAATGGGCTCATGGCCATCGACTTCAAGGGTGAGGGCACCCTCGCTATGCTCAAATACAAATTTCACTCGGTCACCCATCGACCTGGGTTTCGAGGGAAATAGCCATGCAGTCCCTGTGCGGTTTCTATCAAATTGTAGAGGCGATATCCCATTAAGAGCGCCTCCAGACTTACCGATCTGAGCAATCACACCCTGTGGAAAACCATCCTCAGGCGGAGTTCCAGAAATCACGATTTCAACATTATTCGGCTCTCCCAAGTAAGTAAACTCACCCTCGACTCGAACAAAGCCAGAGACTGGAATCGATGATATTATATTTTGGCTAGCATCCAGTATAACCTCATCTCCCGCCAAAACCATAGGCTCGAACAAGTTACGATGACTTCTTGCATACATGAAGTCTACAAGCTCCCTCCCCTCTTCAATTTGCAGACCAGGAATGTCATTCCATGCTTCATTCACACGGCTGAGAAATGCCTCTCCCAACATCCAAGTAGTAATGGCGATGAAACAGAACAGCGCCGCCGAATGCACCATCCTACTGTTTCTGCGGTAGAGTCTGACGGCGGAATAACCAAACGAGTTTTTCCGCGCGCGAATATCGCCGTCGTTCAAATAAGCTTTGAGGTCATCAGCAAGCGCAGAAGGACTGCGATAGCGTTGTTCTGGATTATCTTCCGTAGCCATGCGGAAAATCGCGTCGAGGTCTCGATCTGCCCAAGTTGCTTGGAAGAACGACTTCCGGAATTCGGAATCTGTTTTTTCCTGATCGGCTAAATGTTCTGGAACGCTCACACCCGTTAACAAATACCGCAGCAAGACTCCAAGTGAATAGACGTGCGAATACGCTTGAAGAGGGGCAAAAGGACTTGAGGTCTCAGGAGGTAGAAAGAAGGGACGCTCTTGATCTCCTTCATAAACCGAGTTTCTCAAGGCAAGCTCAACGGTCAATCGACGCTGCTGGCCAAACGGGACCCAGCGGAACACGGACATCGTTAAGTCTCCACCATCAGAAACGATGAAGTCTGTCCACTGCATTGCCGGGTGGCAAAAACCATAGGTATAACCAAATTGAACAGCATCACATGCTTGAATTAACCAGTTTATAGATGTCTCGATTGGAATGCCGGAAGCCAACATGCTTCGAGCTCCCAGCTGGCGCATAATCGACAGCTTAAAGGTGCTCGCGCTACCCCGCATCTGTTCGAACAGATTGGTATCGTTTTCTTCGGCCTCTTCGGGATTTAAAGCTACGGCATTCTGAACCTCTTTAATGTGCGAAAGTAAGCGAGGGCCATCAATATAGTCCGAAGCAAGATAGAGCATTCCGTCTCCTTCACCGACTTCAAAAAGTCGGGAAATGTTGCGGTGATTGAGCTTTGAATATGGCTGAGCAAACTCACGAATTTCCCGATCCCAATTCTCGCCCCGATCTCCTGGAATCTCTAAGGTTTTGAGTGCTGCCGTATTCCCGAATCCATCGCGTGCTTTCCAGACGCCACCATTTTCCCGCTCGGTCAACAACTCCAACAAACGATAGCGCCCAAGCAAGCGCACACGATCGGCGGTCGCATCGCTTTGAGGCGCAAGGAAACAAACCGACTTCAATGGATCTGGCTGAAGACGTCGCGCCTGAATGAGCGGCACAGGCCTCACAATGCCTTTCACGACGACTCGAAAGCGATATACGAAATTATAAACCGCCTTATTAGGATCCTCTAAGACGCCGGGTCCGACTGATATCACTTTGCCCTCTTGGTCAGGCGCAAGGGGCAAGAGTTCATCTACAAACCGACGTCGTTTTTTATGCAAAGACGCTTCAGTGTGTGTCGTGATGCGTCCTTCTCGACACTCCCAGTCTTCAGGCATCCCGTCCAAGAAAGCATCGAGTGTTTCTTCGGTCAGAACGACCTCTCCGGGGGCCGCGACATTGGAGAGACGTGCTGCTAGGTTCACAACCGCCCCAATCACAGTAAATTCTTGATAGGCGTCCGAACCGATGTTCCCAATCAGCATGTTACCCGAATTAATTCCAATTCCCAAGGGTAACATCTTCTTGCCCTGGCTCTCGTAGTCTTGTTGCAGACGCTCCATCGAGTCGATAGTTGAGCACGCCCCACGCACGGCATTAAAGGCATGATTAGGTGAGTATTTTTGAGCCCCGTAGAGCGACATTACTTCATCACCGATAAACTTATCAATCCATCCCCCATGATCCCAAACCTCAGAAAGTGCAGAAGTGAGGTATGCATTGAGGATATTCCTGCTCTCTTCTGGTTCCATCTCTTCACTGAGTTCCGTGAACCCTCGAAGATCACTGAACGAGACCGTTAAGACGCGACGCTCAGGGAGCTTGAGTCGCTCAAGGTCATCTTCAGTCAACTTCAGGATTTCTGGAGACACGTAGCGCTCGACTACACTCAGACGCCGAATCGAACCCGTCGCTGGAAAATAGTGAACCTCCACATCACTGCCGTCACGAACCCAACGCAATAGCATGCGATCTCCGACAGCATCATGCAGCCAGTCTCCCCCCGACTCTGAGTTTTGTTCCGCAATCTCCTTCAGGAGCGAAATCAATGAACGAAAGAACACCTCCGGTAACACATCGCCCAAGTCTTCCACCTGTTTTTCGCGCAGTGCTCCCAGAGGCATACCCAACAAAGAAAGCGCCGTCTGATTGAGCCAGCGCACTGTACCATGCGTACTCAGGTTGAAGATATATGGCACAGGCATCTCCACCTGCTCACCAGATTGAGACGATGCTGAAGGGGGAATTAAATTGTCGCGCGATGACTCCATCTCCGAAGGAAGGCAAAGTATCCAGAAGACTCTGCACGCGTCATAATTCGACCCTGCTTACGCGGTTATTGAGTCTTTGTTTTCAACAAACAAGGGGTCGCTCAAAAAGCCTAGGCCGCATGGACAAATTACGGGCCGAGCTGAATTTGTCCACGTATCTACAGCTCCATCACCACATAGCGCACCTGAATGCCACGCATCACCTCAAATAACACCTTGTCACCATCAGTTTCCTGAGCCACGGCATCGACAATCCCATGAAGCTCATCGAGATCGGTAATGGACTCACGATTCACCTTCAAAATAATGTCACCGCTGCGGATCCCAGCGCGCTCAGCGGGATAATCATTTTGAACGCTAGTTACCTGGACGCCATCATCCGTTTCAAGTCGGTCGATACGAGCGCCTCGGCGGGTAATATCTCTGACGGCTATCCCCCAAGACTCCACTGCGTCTTCTTCACCAAAACGACTCTCCAGCGGCTCAGTGGTCAGCTTGATCTCTTTTTCCTGGCCAGAGCGCAACACCCGCATACTGACTTCAGAGCCAACGGACAGCTCAGCTATCTCATTCTGAAAACCAGGCAACTGCTCCGGAAAACGCCCATCTACCAACTGTCCATTGACAGACAAAATAATGTCCCCAGCTCGCAAATCTTGATTGGCTGCGGGCGATCCAGGATCGGCACTCTCGACAAGCACACCCTGATTCATTTCTAAACGAAAGAATGACTCTAAATCCTGAAGCGGCGCCACCTGTAAGCCCACATAACTACGCGTCTTTTCTCCCTGAGCGATAAGGCTCTCCATGACATCGACACAAATCCGACTAGGCACAGCGAAGCCCAAATTATTAGCGCCCAAATAGCCGCGTGTATTGATTCCGATCACTCGCCCGTCACCCAATACAAGAGGCCCCCCACTGTTGCCCGGATTGATGGCTGCATCAGTCTGCAGCCATGTGTTGAATGTGCCCGTCTCAAACCCGCGCACACCTCGGCTCGCTTCGAAATAACGGTCTGTGTTCGAGACGATACCACTAGAGACTGTCCGAGACAGCCCATTGGGCGTTCCCACAGCAAAGACCTGATCTCCCGGCTTAAGCCGGGACGAATCTCCAAACTGCGCCACTGCAAATTTGAGACTTCGCTCTCTTACCTCGTCCATATCCAGCCGTACCACAGCTAAATCAGTCCAGTGGTCCCAACCCACCCATGTGCCTTCCACACGCTCGAGACTATTGAGCGTGATCACAATACGTTCGCTCCTCGAGCCAACGACGTGGGCATTAGTCAGCACATATCCAGACTCCGACATGATCACCCCCGAACCGACACCCCGGCTCGTACGCGCAGCACCTCCGCTAAAATCTGTCTCCCATACATCGATCCTCACCACAGCATCTAGAAGAGACTCAAAGCTCGAATCCACCGATGTGTCCCGATGCTTACCTGTGGTCGCGCATGCTGAAAAGGCCAATATGACTACGAATCCCAAAACGGGAGCCACTGGGGCATGAATGATCATCTTTAGGAGAGAGAAAGGCATTGCATCCAAATTTTAGGGCTCAATCCGCACGCTTCAGCCACTGCCCTAGCCCGAAGTGGTAAGCATACGACTTTCCATCTTCAGTCGTGTAGAAATACACCCAGCTCGATGTGGCATAGTGCCAGGCGTAAGGTTGACTATCGGAGGTGATCTGCAATGCACCCAAGTTTTGGTCGTAGGCTATGAGCCTTCCGGTCTCGGGTTCATAATCCTCGATATAGAGAATGCCCAGTTGCTCCAATTTTACCCAAGGATAAAACAGCCCGTAAAATGAGCCAAATTCCGGATGCGCCTGAAACCCGCTCCCAACATCAGTTGAGACCCTCAAAAAGGCACTACTTGCAGCCGATTCTTCGAAAATCAGGGAGTCGATCCAACCGCGATCTTCTCCTCTACTCACAGAACCATCTTTCTCATAGAAGATTGAGAACGTCTGAGTTCCAGGGGGAACATCGATTGAAACACTGGACCATTCCGTCAACCCGCTGATTTCATCATACACCTCGCCATCATCGTCTGCAATATACAGAAAGTCATAGTCCTCTTCAGACGAAACGCGCCATTGAAAGCTCAGTGTCCCAGGTCCAGTCACATCGAAAGTCACAGACGTAATCTGATCGTCTGAAATATCATTTGATGCTAACGAACTACCTCCACGGAAAAACTCACCAGAGCTGACAACCCAGCTATTCGGTGAATTGAGTGACACCGAGCCGCTGTTGTCCAAAACATCTGTATTACTCACAATCGGAACATTCAAGAATCCGACCGCCATGCTCCCGATTGCATTTTGGGCCAACACCCAGTAGCCGTCACCATTCGCTGACAGTGAATCAAAGAAGGGCTCAAGGGAGGTATCTTGATACACAATAGCGCCTTCATTACGCACGACATAGGTGATGGGCTGGGCGCCAACGATCGATACCGACTCCTCGAATTCTGAAACTCCTGGAATCCAGGTGGATGGAAACGCGATCACACTGGGCGCAAGTTCATCAGCGGAAATAAACGACATCTGATCGACCCATGCTGTGTCTTGCCCATCAACGATGAACCCATCCTTGCTATATTCCCATTCCAGAGTCACTGCACCCGATTGCTCGATAAATGCCTTATAACGCTGCCAGCCAGAATCCCCCGATATGCTGGATCTCTCCACTCCGTTGATGTTGAAAGAAAAGAAATCAAAACTCGCTTCGGATGAAACCCGCCAAGCAAATTCTATGAGACCAGGCCCTTCAACAGTCGCCATCAAAGACGTCGCTGAATCATCTGGAATCGCGCCGGCTTGAATAGCCGAACCGCCAAAGAAACTCGTTGTTGAGGTGACGGTCCACTGGTTGGACGTATCATTACTCAATTCCATGCCGACGACATTGCCTGCGTTGAGGATCTGCGGGTCGACCGCTTGTACGCTGAGATTGACTGGAAAACTCTGCGTCGAACCAAACACATTGGTCGCTTCAATGTAGTATACACCGGCATCACTCAGGGAGAGTTCGTTCAATTCCAGGTTGGCGTTTTCAGCGCCTTGGATGGCTAAATCATCACGGAACCATTGGAAAGTAATCGGGCCGACCCCGGTCACCGTCACACTGAAGCTCACGCTACCGCCAATAAACCCTGTCGTCGACTGTGGTTGCTTGGTTATGCTTGGCAGCAAACTGACATCCACGACAGCTACCTGTGCAATACCACTCTGTACGCTCCCCGCTTCATTGGACACAGTTACTCGATAAGCGCCCTCGACCGCCTCATTCACGTCGGTCACCGTGTAAACTGGAATGGTTGTCGTCGCCACTTCTGTATCGTCCTTTGACCAAACATATGTCTTTGGATCAGATCCTGAGGCACTGACTTGGAGGCTCAAGGTTCCACCCGTCTGTGCAGTGACTTCGCTGGGGAAATTTACGATCGTGGGGGCCTCAAGCTCTTGAACGGACAGCCGTACCGTTCTACTGAAAATGGCTCCGGCCGGGTTAATCACTCTCAACACATAGGCCCCGGCATTCGAGCTACTCACACCGTTGATTGAGAGCGTCGAAGTGCCGACACCGTTTTGAACTGCGTTAGTGACGTCTCCCGAGAATATCTCGTTATTGTAGAGCCATTGAAACGACAACGGCTCGGAACCAGACACCTCCATCACAATCGCCACATTGGAACCAGCCACAGGCAACAAATCCGGAGACTCAAATGTGAACTCGGGCAGTGACACCGAACCATCGAAAACGGTCAAAGCATCAACGAAACCCGCGTCTAAACCACTACTTACGGAGAAGTCTTTTGAATAAGTCCAGAGAAGCGTGTGGGTTCCCGATTCCAAAGTAAGCGACTGAGCAGTCCAATCTACATCCCCGGATATCTCCTCGACCAGTACCCCATCGACCGAGAATTTCAGAAAATCGTAGTCCTCTTCAGAGGATACTTTCCAAAAGAAATTCACCGTTGCCGGGCCTTCAATCACGGCCGTGAAGCTGGATGACTCAGAATTACTGATATCATTCGATCTCAGTGCACTCGAGCCGCTGTATACAATGCTAGAAGTAGGACTCCATGGTTCGGCCTCCTCCGTTGTCACAGCCCGAACAAGCGCACTCTCACCGACATCCAAGGCATTTTCCAAAGCCTCTGAAGAAGACGAAACCGATACCTCAAACGACTCAGAGTCGGAACCATCCACGTTGCTCACGGTAATGAGATAGGTCCCGGAATCAGATTCATCGACATTAGACAGAATGAAATCGCCGCTTGTGTTGGATCCCAGCAGTTGATTTCCAAAACGCAGGGTAAAGGTCTTGGTTCCCGGCCCCGAGGCGGAGAAAGACAAATTCAAATCCTGGCCCTCAGCAGCGGTATAGTTCGACTCGACAGCGGAGAGAACCGGCGCGCCATCCAATTGGTCGAAATTCAATGCACGGAAGAGGTTTAATCGGCCACCTGTCACCGTCCTGAGGTTGAAATCGTTCACTAAATCAACCGACTGCAATAGCCGTTCGATTAGCGCTTCATCAGTAGCATTAGGACTTTCAGCCTTCAGAAGAGCAAACGCTCCAGCAACAACCGGTGTAGCCATCGAAGTCCCAGAGAGAAACTCATACCCACCATTGAGGTATGTCGCGTAAACCAGATCCCCCGGGGCGGCGAGATCGACTGAATTCGCACCGTAATTTGAGAAACCGGCTAGGTTATCGCCACTATCCGACGCTGCCACAGAAATAATGTTATCAAAAGAGTAAGAAGCAGGATACGCCGGTGAGAAATCGGTGTTCCGCGATTCATTTCCTGCTGCCGCGACGGCGATGATCCCGGCAGAGTCGAGGCGCGACATAGCGAGACTTAAGGATGAAGAAAAAGAATCTGACCCCAGAGATAGATTTATGATATCCGCCCCTTTTTCCCGGGCGTAATCGAGACCATTGACGATGTCTAAGATTGTCCCAGAACCCTCATCGTCCAAAACGCGTACCGACATCAATTGCACATCCCAGGCAACTCCTGTCACACCACGGCTATTATTACCCTGCGCGCCGACCGTTCCGGCGACGTGAGTACCGTGGCCATCACCGTCTTGTGGATTGCCGTCCCTATCCACAAAATCCGCGCCCACAATATCGTCCGTAAGTCCGTTCCCATCGTTGTCTTGACCATCGGCGGTCTCACTCGGATTGCTCCAGAGATTACCGACCAAATCCGGGTGATCCGTGTCGATCCCCGAATCTACGATCGCGACAATCACGCTACTCGCATCTCTCCGCACATCCCAAGCGTCGGGTGCTTGAATCCGGCCTGAACCCGCAGAAGCGCTCCCAGCGGCTAAATAATATTGCTGCCCCAAATTCGTATCGTTGGGACTCACCATTTTCTTTACCACAAAGTCTGGCTCGATCACCGCCTCAAAGCCTGAGCTCAACCGCCCCAACTCACTGCGCATATCGGGCAAAAGATCCAAACTCACCAGCGGACGCGTTGATGTCGCCGAGAATATCCCGTAGTCGGAAACCGCCTCTACCACATATTCCGGGTGATCCTTGATCAAGTTAACCAAAGACTCATTGTCAGTGACGACCAGTAAGCGATCTGCGACCGCAATGAAGTCATTTTCTAACTCAAACGTATCAGACTGGACATCAAAGCTCCATTTCTCGTCGATACGGATCAATTCCTTGCGAGAACTCGGCTGAATAAGCATCTCCCGGCGCATAATGACTGCATCATCATCGTAGAAAGTGTGCCTCAGCTCAAGGAGCTCGCTGCCATTCCATCGACCCTCGGGTGGATGATTACGATCCAGACGATCTATCCAGGCTTGCTCAGACGGGGCCAACACCTCGACACCAGAACGATTGGGTGTCGGATCCAGATTTTGTTTTGTCCGCGCGAGCGGGTCAGAAACAGCCCCTCGATCCTCAGGATTGGAGAAAAACACAAACAACAAACCCAAGACAAATACGCACAATCCCCCTGCGGCGAGAAAACCGAATCTTACTTTCATCATACTCTAAAAAACCCCTTCAGTTACGGCGTGTTCCCCGCAAACAATAACGTCCAATACAGCCCAAATTTCCAGTCGAAGGCATAGAGTCAGCTCAATCATCTACTTCAATATGCTCCCCTATTTTCAAATAGAGCATCCGGGAGACCCAAGCATCCGTAGCGGCGTAATTTATCTGTGCCTCAGTAAGGTCCTTTTTTGCCCAGTTCGATACCTGAGCTCCCTTTGAGATCCGACGGGAAAGAAAAATCGCCGCGAGGTTACGTAAGCCCGTATTCACGATGCCGAGCCTTTTAGTATATTTCGCGACATCAATGACCCCGGCCTCTTCAAACTCATACAGCTCACGCAATTTCACGAAATCATCACGCAGGGCAACACCCACCTTGAGATGTTCAGCACTCGCCAAGATTCGCACCAGGCTATCCATGCGATTTATCTCCGCCAATTGAACCAGATATACGCGCTCCCGGGTGGCCAGTTGAACCAATGACGTGGGATAACTCTGCCCACGCTTGAAGGCAGGACGTGTCTCCGTATCAAATCCGATCACCGCCTCCTGAGCAATCTCTTCCATCGCCTTTTCAAAAGCAGGCTGATCGCTGATCAATGCAATCTCGCCCTCATACTTGAAAATAGGCAGTGCGTTGACCTCCTCCTTGGTGATGCGATTCGGAATGTCCATAGATACAAGAGCGCACCTTGAGTATTTTCCTGCACTCAATCAACCCACAGATTGCATCCAACGAAGCTATTTTTACAAAAACAGCCTAAATACCTACCTCCATCCCATCGAAAGCCAGAGAAATTCGGAGTGGCTCAGTCAGCTTCCCCTCATTGCGCATCCTCACCTGAGTAGCCTCGCAATAAGCGCACGTTCGCTGCAAATAATCGGTAAGCACCTCATCAGAATTAGTCGGTTCGTGATGGAAAATGACCAAGTGCTTCACTCTTGACAAGAGAGCCAAGTCGACCGCGACCACGCTGTTGGAATGCCCCCAATTCTGCTTGGACACAATATTGTCCTCCAAAGTGTATTGAGCATCAAAAATCAAGGTATCGGCCCCGCTGTAAAAAGAGACAAACGGGTTACTGACTGTCGCATCCCCAATCTTATGCTCGCAGTCCGTCGAGTAGACGAAACACCCCCCAGGCCCCTCAAAGCGAAATCCATAAGACTTTCCCGGATGATTCTGCTCCATAAAAGAGATTACAAACGGTCCGATCTCCAAAACATCCTCCTCCGAAAGATGCTCAAACACGATCTCGGCATTGAAACTAGAAAAGTCTATCGGAAACCACAAATCATCCATTTGAGCCCGAAACAAGCGCTCCATCTCGTCATGAAATCCATGAAAAATAATACGATTTCCTGGAATGTAAGCAGGCACAAAAAAAGGCAGCCCCTGGATGTGATCCCAGTGGAAATGGCTCATCAAAATGTGGAATGTCGCGGGTTTTTGAGCGCGACCCGACTTCATAAACTCCTCTGAGAAACTCCTAAGGCCACTGCCCGCATCACAGATTAAATAGTCGTCGGGGCTCCCCAACTGCACCTCCACACACGACGTATTGCCCCCATACGTGTGGCATACATCGAACGGCAGCTCATCCATAAAAGCGTCGATTGCCTCTGAAGAACCGAACACACGCCCCTCCGCAGCGGCTAGAGCACGCTTCACCTTAGAGCGCACTGAGGCGCTCGACAAAGGAGTGGGAATGCTGCCTCGGCAGCCCCATATTTTAACTCTAGGCGTGGTCGACATGGGAGAACCAATTATCAATCGGCCCCATCAAATTCGACGATCATTGGCTTAGATTTAGATTCATTAGCCCGGATTATGCGATTGGAGTGAGCCGATGTATCCCTCAGGTGCTTCGCAGATCTTGCTCAACAAAACATCAGGGATGCTCAGCGACACCAAGTCCCCCGATGCGGGATCCACCTTCACATGAACAGTACTGAATGAACCCTTTGCAACGCGGACCGAGGGTGCACCCGCGTGCATCTTAAAAATAGCAAACTGCCAATCGATCGCCCTCACCTTCAAAGCCTTCACAGCAATCGTGATCTCGATCTCATCCCGAAAATACAAGGGTGCTGCATAACGACACTCAGCGCGCACCCGCGGCCACCCTGAATTGTCACCGCCAGACCGTTGAATCAACGACTCCCCGAGATCATCAAAAAAGTCCGCCTCAGCCCTTTCCGCGTAACGGAAATAATTAGTAAAGTGAACTAACCCAGCCATATCCGTCTCAGCAAATTCGACAACGCGACGACTCGTGTGTGCATATTTCATATCGAGGCACTCTACGAGAATGTCCGGTTCATCAAGCGGATTGTCCCAGAATCCCAACATTCTTGAACCTACAAGCTCACAAATCTTAGAACGACAGGGTGAATGCAGATCGATCCATTCGAACCATGCAACCAATCCAGCAAAGAAGATATCAGCGTAAATTCGCGGATAGATCCAAATGCCAGAAACCCTAAATAGCCGTCGCAACCCAGCCCATCCCTATCCAAGCGGACTCTTCCCAAAAAGATCTCAACCCACTATCTTTTTCCTCGCCCCAAGATACCAAAGTACTTTTAAGAATTATCAACTCGCGCACGCGAAACACGCAACCAAGCGCATGGAGTTCAGCCACTTTCATCTCATCACCTCAACAAGCATGAATCCCCAGAGTTATCAGGACGATTCGTTGATATAATATGAATTGTTCACAAAAGATGTATCATGAGAGAGTATACTCACGAAGGTATCAGTTACACGTTTGAACCACCACTTGAAGGAAATGACCCAGTGGAAATTATTGAGTCATATTGGAAAAAAATTGCCGAAGCGGTTGGTGCTGAGGCTATGAATCAGAGGAAGAAGGATGCCGCAGCGATGAATCCTGAATCATCACCTGGCATTCTTCTAATGCCGAGAAGCTCCGAATCTGATGAGTAAAGACTCGGACATTAAGCTCTTTTTAAAAGGTCGAGTGAGTCGGGTTTTCGTGGTTTTGGCTGTCTGAAGTGGCCTGACTTGAACTCCTGAATTATGACCCACCTCTGCTTACTACTAAACCTTCTCCTCATGGAGGTCGGTCCTAGACAACGGCGCTGACGCGCCGTGCCAGACCTTAACGTATGGAAATGATTTTTTTGGACTCGGACTAGGTAAAACCAACAAGGAATGGATCGAACAGCCACCAGCCTTGTTTCAATCAATGACTGCCTCACTAAAGCGTATCCTTTGAAAACCCTGACCGCATCCATCACTTCGATGAAGAGAAAAATGTCCCCCAAAAAATCTGTGCCCATCTGTGAAATCCGTGGTTAAAAGAGCTTCCACCTCACACCCGCTTCGCTCAAGACACAGAAGCGCAGAGGAACCATCAGAGGAAATTATTCACAGGCAGTTCAATCGCGATATGGATTGGCCGGCATCTGACCCATCGTCGGCGATCCTCTAAAGCAGTCGAAAATATGGATGATTTGAGCTGAATCCTCACATCATGAAGATGGCAGAAGAAATTAGCGTTAATTCGCGTCCATTAGCGGATAGATCCAAATGCCAGAAACCCCAGCTAGTCACCGCCTACCCGTCGCAACCCAGCCCATCCCTATCCAAGTAGACTCTTCCCTCCAAAGACCTCTCCCCACTTTCTTTTCCTCGCCCCAATATACCAAAGTACTTTTACAAGCTATCAACCCGTGCAAACGAAGCACATGATGTTCAGCCACATCCATCTCATCACCCCAACCAACATGAATCCCCAGAGATATCGGACAAATTCGGAAATATAATATAACTGTTCGACGAAAGAAACAAGAATCCCAGCAGTTCCTCAAGGTTCGATCCCAACCGCCTTCTCCAGCGCTTCCTTGATAGCTAAAGCACCCTTCTTGTAACAGACGACAGCAAGCAATTCTTCTTCTAGCCAGATTGCCCAGAACCGAGAGCCCTTGTATTTTGTAATTTTGATCGCTTGCTTCACTTTAGATATACAAGATATACCTGATGTATCTTTGCTGTCCAGTGAAAATGTGTGACAAAGTGTACCCATGTCTCAAAAAGATTCGAAGAAAAGCGAATTTCTCAGCGTCCGCGTGGCAAAAGAAACAAAAGTAGAGTTAGAGAAAATCGCAGAAGAAAACGACAGATCGATTTCTTGGGTTGTCGGAAAGATCATCGATAAGTATCTAAATGGAAAATCGAGAAAACTCTGAAACGGGGTCGAACAAGGCGTTTGTGGCAATGTCGGCTACGCTCCGCTTCACCGTCATCGCTACAACTTGACGTTCGACGGAATGAACCCACGACTTGCCCCAGGGTCAAAACGGACCTACGTCTCATTATCATGGAAATTGCCAGGTCATACATCACAGACGAAGAAGGCTCCATAAAAAGCGCCGTCATTGACTTCGATGTATTCAAGAGAATCGAAGAAGCCCTTCTAGATCACGGACTTGCCGAGGCGATGAAAGAAGATCCAGAAATCTCTGCTGAGGAAATGAAGAGAATCCTCAGTGAATAATGGAGACCTCATTCAAGAGAGCTTTTGCACGGGATTTGCGTAAGATTCCCCATCAGAAAAGAGAAAAAATAGAAGAATTTGTCTTCGTGACAGTACCGCAGGCAGAATCGACGGAGGACCTCTCTCCAATAATAGCCCTCTCAGGACACACTGGATTCGATCGGAAAGATTTGGTGACCACCGAGTCGGATTTGGGATCTCGGAAGGAAAAGTGATTTTCTAACGAGCACTTCACCGCAAAGAAATATACAAAAGATTCCCATGAAATCGAAATCGATGTCAAACCAGTCGGAGTAGCCAACGGCTAAGCTTGGCTTAGCCGCAGCTATCCTCTACGTTAGAAAAAATGAAAACGCCGATTTCGGTTATCCTCTATCTACTGCTCTATGCTGTGGGTTTCAGTGAAACTTATACAGTCACAGATCTCGATTACGTACCGAAGCGCTTAGAAGGTAGAATGATCACAAGACCTAGTGACCCTAAGTTCAAAGACTTTGCGGGTAGCGTTACGCTGCGTTATATCATAGATGAAAAGGGGCGTGTTAGAGATTCCGAAGTGATGTTCTCCGATCACGTAGCGCTATCTCGAGGAGCTCTTCAGGTTGCAAGTACTTGGCGATATGAGATACCTAAGGTCAACGGCAAGCCGGTCAAGGTTGAGGTATTTCGCAAGGTCTCGATCGGCAAGTTCCCGTTTATTAAGAAAGCCTCAGAGATCGACAGCCCAATCAAGGTGCGAAGGTTCGTTAAACCATATTTCCCCGCCGCAATGAGAAGGAAGGGTGAGGAGGGCGTAGTGAAGTTGGAGGCCATGATTTACCCGAATGGTACTGCGAAGGTTAGACGGGTCGTCGAAGCTAGTGATGTTGGATTTATTGTGGATGCGATTAGATCAATAGAGAGGACAGTTTATACCAAGCCGACCTTTGAAGGAAGCCCCTGCAGGGTTAAGGTTATCGTTCCCGTGAAGTTTAATATATCGGATACTGACCAGAGTGAGCAGGACGATCTCTAACAAAAATGAATGAGAAGGCGGCACAGAATCTGATCCCTTCTCATCATGGAAAACGCCGATAAAGGGTGGCATTGGCACGCGGGTTGACGATACTTATAAACGTTGGGCCGGAGAAAACCTTGTTCGAGCGTCATGCCAGTTGTGCCATCGGGTAAAAAAGAGTCCCCCATATGGGTATGACTGTTATAAAGACCGGGAATGATGACGCGTTTTGCGCCGTCGCAGACGCTGACCAGCGCAGTCTTTTGGATCTGTTTGATGGTGTCGCCTTGAGCTTCAAAGGAGGCACACTGAAAAGGTTCTAAGTCGGGGCCGCAGAGGACGAGGACGTCGTCAAATCTCATAACTAAAGGCCTTCCTGCTCGAAAGAGGTCGAAGCCGCAAGTGTGTTATATTACGAGGGGCGTAGAATCCGGAGTCTCTTTAGTAACTTAGATCCGGATTTTTGGCGTAATAGCATCGACGGATCGACAAATTTGAAAACGAATTGATGATGCGCCCCTTATGGGTAAGAAAATTTGTCTATTTTGGGACATCGATGGCACTTTGATCTGGAGTGGAGGTGCCGACGAACGTGCCTTTGAACATGCGACCCGCGAGGTCTATGGCATTGAAACTAGCCTGGCCAAAATCGATTACTCAGGACGCACAGATCGCTTGATCGCTCGCCTGATCGCGGACTACCACGAAATCGAAGAGCATCAGCGCAAAGATACAGATATCTTAGCAGCCTACCTCAAACAACTCAGTGTTGAAATGAACTCAGGCACCGCCTTTGAGCTCAAAGGTGTCCGCCAGCTTCTAGGTCTTGCGCATGCTGATGATAGCGTCGAACAAGGCCTCTTGACTGGAAACCTTATCGAAGGCGCTGAGACAAAGCTCAGGCATTTCGACTTTTGGAAATATTTTCACTTCGGCGGCTTTGCCGACCATTCACATGAACGTGACCAAATCGCCGAACATGCCCTCGAACTGGCACTCAAAAAAGACTATGCCGAGAGTGCCGAGCTTAGCTGGGTCATTGGCGACACACCTCACGATGTTTCCTGTGGCCGCCACATTGGTGCACGCACTCTGGCTGTGGCCACCGGCAAACATACCGTCGACGAACTGAGGCTTTCAAAACCCGATATCGCATTAGAAAGTCTCGAAGATGTAGAGACGGTGTGGAAGACACTGATCGACTGAATCAGCTGCTCATAACTCAACTCACATACGGGAGAACGCGAATAAACGAGTCATTTCTCTAAACCGAAAATACAACTAAATTCTGGATCTTAATATAAAACTAGTTCCCAATATTCGATCTTTAAAAAAGGTGCTTGCCTAATTTCAATAACTCAACTTTTCAAACGAAAACTATGAAGAAAGATATACACATTAAGTGGGCCGTTTGGGGCGGACAACAAGCCGGTGGTGATAAGTATATGGTTACTGATATTACCGCTCAAGTTCAGAATATAGTGGATAATGGTGGAACCACGGTCCAATTTGATGGAAAGGCTATAACTGATCCATTACCTGGTTATAAAAAAGGATGGGCTATATGCGCTAGTATAGACGGGATAGAGTATAACTATGCCGGCATAGATTATCAGACAGCTGACCTGTCACAACTCCCTGAAAATGCAGTAGGATTATCAAATCTATCAATATCTAATTTGAACGCTCAGATCGTTCCAGGCGGCTGGCCGACCGAGGGCCAAAATCATCTATTTTCGACAGCAAGTTTCAAAATCACAAACAACACCGGTTTGGTTTTTCCACCAGCTGCTGCAAAAGAGACCAGCCCTTGGATATCCGTCGATTGTTATTTTTCGAAGTCTAATGAAATACCTCAGAGTATTGGCGAGCTCGTTCACATAGGGGATATACCTGTTCACATAGCAGCGCTCCCTGCTGGTGGTGAAGTTACTATCAATGTAGCTCGCTTGAGATTTGGCTTGTATAACATGGCAAGGGAATACACGTCGCGTCCCTTCTTGTTACCAGAGGCAAACTATTATCTTTACCTCCAAGTGAGATCAAACGAAGGCATACAGCTTTGGGAAGGTGGATTCTCCACGGATACATTCACACCTGTCCCAAAATAGAAGTTATTAACTCGCTAATATAATACATGACTTTCACCCATGCATCATTCATCCTTTCAGGCATGGAAAAACGAGATG